>CAZHOY010000032.1:0-11037 GCA_964534695.1 uncultured Actinomycetota bacterium
TAAAACCTTTATATTATATATATTGTGAGGAGGGATTATTATTTGCATCTGAAATAAAACCCCTTCTTAATTCTACTGATAAAGGTGAAATTTTAGAACTCAAGCCTGGTCGTATCATCACTGAAACTGGTATTAATAAATTTATACCTTGTTTTGTTAATATAAATGCGAATATAAGTAGTGAAGAATATCCAGATGCCTTAATCCCTATTCTAGATGATGCTGTTAAAATTCGTATACCTGATAATTTGGAACTTGCGGTGAAATTTGGTGGAGGCATTGACAGTACTCTTATTCTTCATTTTGCTTATAAATATTGCCTCAAACTAAAACCTTATTTGATTTCTAATGATCAAGGACGTGATAAAAAATACGCATTAGAATATGCTGAAAAAAATAAAATTGATCTTAAAATTGTTGAATATGATACTAGTCAGGTTTTCATTTTGTTAGATTCGGTAATAGACTGTATTGAAAGTTATGAACCAACATTAGTAAGAAATTCTGTATTTTCATATATTTTATCAAGACGAATTCACAATGATGGTATTCGTGTTGCTTTATGTGGTGAAGGAGCAGATGAGTTATTTTGGGGATATCCGGAAATGAAATCTAGCAAAGACATTGCCTATATCAGTGAACAATTCACTAATGATTTATATCGAACGCAATTACAAAGAGTTGATAGATGTTCAATGCAGTTTCAATTGGAAACCCGAGTCCCATTCCTTGATTATCGTATAATTAACTTTGCGATGAAAATCCCTCCAAAGCATAAAATTAATTTCTACGAGACTAGTATAAAGGAAAAGATTATTTTACGTGAAATCTATAAGAAGTATACTGAATTGCCAAATTCTATTCGTTTACGTGAAAAAGTAGTCTTAGCAGATGGAGCTGGAATGGGAGATAATTGTTTAAATGCAGGTCCATTTTATGAAAATGCTGAGGAAAAGATATCGAATAAAGATTTTAAATTTGGCTTAAAGAAATATTCTGATTTTTCTCCTGAAACAAAGGAAGATATTCTCTATTTGATGAAGTTACATTCGAAAATGGATATTTTCAGAGTTCCTGCATTGAAAAACAGACCTAAAGTGAATCGACAAAAGGCATTATAAATGCGTATAAATATTTACATAGTAGCTCCGATTATTCATTATGTACCTTTATATATTGCACTTCACAGATTGGATCAAGGTAATAACAATATCAATATAGAATATATAACTACAAAACATGATAAGAAAACAATTGAGGAGGTATACTATAAATATATAAAAGATGATGAAATCAATATCTTTTTAACGAGTATATCTGACTTAGATGATCGATTGATAACTCAACTCAAGTTTGATGAAAAGGAACGATTAGATTTTTATAAGAGATTTTGTTTATGGTATACTTTTATTGATAGAATTCCAATAAATATCATTGGAAGGAAAGGTAATCCTTTTAGACTAACAGAAGGAATAAGAATAGGGTGTTATCCTTCAGGAAGTACGGTACATTGGTTTTTAGATGAATATGTTGATAAAAACAAATCATGTAATATAATTGAATATGAATTTGGAAGCGAAGATGAATTTGTAAAATTAAAAAATAATGAAATTGATTTCGCTATTTCGCTTCAACCGTGGAAATTAACAAATGATAATTTTCAAAAGTTGACAGATATACCAGCTCAACCATTTGGATTTACTTGTATTTTTTCGGATATATCTACTATCAATATTTCAGAAAAAAAGAATATACTATTAGAGCTTACTAAATTAATAAATAACGAGATTGGCAATATTTATTCAGTCTTTGAAGATGATGCTTATGCTTCTAATATAAAGAGGGATGCAGTTAAGAAGAAAAAAGAATTCATTAGAGAATTAGTTTTAATTAATAAACCTTTATTTTTTAGTGATAATGAAGATATACCAGAACTTGTTAAATCAATTAACTGGTTATCAAGAAATAGAATTTGGGCGTATAATGCAGTTGATCAATTATGTTTGAGAATAAGAGATATAAGATCAGCATTAAATATAATTGAAGAAAATAAAAAGCGTGTATCTGAACGACAGGCTACATTCAACGATATCTGGCATAATATAAACCATTTTCTAGGTACTGTACGTGATATAACTTATAATATTGAAAATGCTTTACAAAATTATGTACCAAATTATTTTTCTGATACTGAAAAGGCGAGTGAAAAACTAGCGTACATAAGAAACTTAATGGAGTTGACAAGAAACCTTGATTATATGAACAAAAAAGGAGGATATTTTTATGATAAATCTGGGTTAATGCGTCCGAATATAAAATCAAACATAAAGGAAATTAATTTATTTAATTTTATTGAATCAATACTTAAAGATTTTAAAAAGAATATTGACAAATATTATGCTGATACAATACGACCAACAGATGGTGTTTATAAAATGTTGAAAGCGAAACTAAATGATTTATATGATATAAAAAAGTTGGACCAGTCTTTCAATATTACTATCGAAACTGCAACTTTTTATGTTATGCTTGTTGATATCTTAGCAAATGCAACAAAGTATGCTTGTGATGAGGAGAGAGGCAATAATCCAAGTGTAAAAATATGGTCAGTATCTGTCACTGAGAATAATACTGAAATTGAATTACACATCCGCAATGAACGTGGGATCTGTTTTAACGATTGGGAAATATGGATGAAAGATAGCTCTAATAGATCAAGGGAACGTCATTTTGGATTAGGCATACAGTTGTCAAAATCAATATTGGACTTTTACAAGATAAAATATTCTATTCCAGAAAGTTGTGTAATTGAAAAACAAGGTGATTATACTGAGTTAATTATTACATTAGGCTCACACTATACTATTCCAAATTATATTGAATAAAGATATGAATATACATGTTTTAGTTTGTGAAGATGAGACCAAATATATTGAAAGAGCTAAGAAATTATTAAATACTTTGTTTCAATATGGCTTTAAAGAAGTCAATGTTCACACAACAACAACAACAAATGAATGCATTGAGGCAATTATGAAAAATGACTATGAATTATTTATAATAGACATAATAATGAAGGATAAAGGTGGCGGAATTGATCGTGAGGGAGGAGTAAGAATAATTCAAGCTATTGCTGATAAATATTATAATTCAAGTGGAAAGGCTATCCAAGTCCCGATATTTCAATATACTCAATATCCAGAAGAGTTTTCAAACATACTAATTAATTTAAAAGAAGAATATCCAGATGCTTGTTGCAAACACTTACCCTTTAAAGACGATGAACCGAGATTTCTAAAAGACAACCAAAAATTGTTACTTGAAGCTATTGAACAAGTACAGAAAAACCGGATAAAATTAATAGACAATATGTCTGGCTGGAGTAAATTATTAAACGCTATTCATACTAATAATTATTCGGGTTTAATTACTATTAACAATGAAGAATGGTTGATTTCTGATTTTCTCTTCCCGGAAATTATTTTCGACAATATAGTATATTTTAAAAGGAAGAAGATAATTAACGAAATCAACAATCTCCTACTTAAAGCAAAAGGTCCTAAAAAAGGTATTTGGAACAAGAATCCAGAATTAAAAATCAGGCAGGGTGAAAGCGAAGAGTTAGCTAAAAAAAGGCAAAAGAATAAAATCAACCAGGCTATAAAACTTCACAACATTGCAACAAAATTACTGAATGAAAAAAAAGCATTAAATAAAATAAAAGAAAAGACGGAAGAATGGTATGATGAATACTTAAGAATTACTAAAGATAAATCATATAGAAGCTCTCTATTTCTTGAATGGAGCGCTAAAACAGATCCATTTGGTTCCAGAATTATAAAATATAATAAAACTCAGCAAGTGATTCTAAATAAATTGATTTGGCGAAGGATTGTAATAAAACTATATAGTCAAAAAAGTATAGTCCATGAGGAGTATAGAACAACTAAATGGATAGCAGGAATTGAGAAAAATGGATGGCTTACTCGAAATTCACCTACAGATCCATCCCAAGATAGTGATGAAAAAAAACTCTTTGATCACCTTGGTTTTGAATATCGCCTCAATGTTGTTAAAATTAATAATCTTTTTCCCGAAGAGGAAGATTTTTTAACGTCTTTAAATCCCATTACATAAAAAATCTAGCTATTTGTAGTTACCAAAAATCAAATCTCCCCATATTTATTTGATTTTGAACAGTTACCAATAGTTATACATAACTATATATAACTGTATATCAGCTTGTTAATTTAAATTCCTTCGTATTTTTGAATAGTAAAAACAAAATGCGGAGGTTGCTATGAAATATAATCACTACTTCAGGCAGATTCAGAAGATCCCAAAAGATAAAACAAAAGTTTTATGGTATCTAGAAGAATTTCAAGACGATAAAAACCATCCCTGGGAAATCTACATCAACCAGCTATTTCTTAGATTCAATATCTTATTGCCAAAGTTACCAGAAGAATCTGATAAGAAATTGTTAATTGGCCTTACTGTTCTAGTATCCATTTATGAATTGGTACAGGGACGAACTGCCGGAACATATCGTATTCTTGTTGATGAAATTGGCTTTCTGGATGAAATAGAGGATGTTAATAATTATCTTGTTAATACATTGGCGAAGCTTATTAACTTTTATTATCAGGCAAATGAAAAAAATGAACTTAATAAGCTTGAAGCTGACATATCCAAAAAAATTGAACGATGGAATTGGCACCCTTGGGTAAAACAGGAAGAGGTAATGTTCTTTTTAGGATATGCACTTCTGAATAGTACCAATAAAACCTTAATTGATATAAGAGATATCCCTCAGGTTTTAAGTGACTATCAAGACAGAATCGACCGTAAAAGACTTGATAACCTCGATAGATTTCTAAAGAAATCGGAGAAAATATTAAACAGTTCAACTGTTATAAGGGAACAAGCGATCTTTTTTATTAAGATTCTGCATGAGATTGAAAATGGTGGCGAAAACCTAAAATCAGGAATTGATATCCTGCCACAGTACAATGGCACTAAGTTGAACTAAAATTTAATTGCTATGAAAACTCGAGTTTTTTTTACCCTTGTATGGATTACCATAATAATTGGATGTTCTAACCATAATTATGAGAATACAAGCATTCTCAAAGAGGAAAATTCCTTTCGAGATCTTTTTCAGGTAATATATCTGATAGATGAGTCTAAATCTAATCCGTATTATTTTATAAAAAAGCCTACGGAGGAAGAGCTTACTAGTTTTTATGATATAATTGGTGAAAGAGGTGGTAATATTTTTACAGGCCTGATCGGCACTACACACACATCGATGTCACCTTATACAAGTTATTATAATTGCAGATTAAATGTTTTAGAACCATCGACGAACGCCCTTTATAGGGAAAAAATGATGATAAGAGCAGAAAATGAAAAAATAAGGATCAAATATAACCAGCAGCGTGCAAGATTTATTGAGAATACAATTAAGGCTTATTCTTTCAATGAAGATTTTACAGATATAATCTGCGCAGCAAACAAAGCAGTAAATAAATTCCGTGAATCACCAAAGGGTAGCAAAAATATTTTGATCATTCATTCTGATATGATTCATGATCTCGGGAAACCTGTCCGCTATACACTTAACATACCTTTAAATATTAATATCCATGTTATTGGTATGTCATATGTTGCAAAGGTGTCATTTTCTCCAGATGGTAATGTACACTTTCATGATACTTTCAATGATTTTGTCAACCATATAAAGAACTTAAGCTATGAAAAAAGATAATGAAGAAAACAAGAAATTATCGCATGCATCAGGAATACTATCGAATAAGCTTGCGAAAGAGGCTGAAAAAGATAAAAATATTGCAGACAATGCTCTGAATGATTTGAAAAAACATCAGGGAAAAGTTATAGAAGAAAGTACTGGCAAAACTCTGACTAATATTATTTTAACCATATTAGCAATTGGGCTTATTTTTGCTAATATAATTCTCGATTCTCCAGCTATCCAGAATATATTTAATTATCAGGGAAATCAGGCATCTTTCTCATACCTGGTAGCAATAGGATTAGTATTGTCTGCTGTTTTGTTTGGATGTTTACTCGAAGAGTCAATTGAACCACGGTTAACTACCCAGAAATTAGATATTTCTGCAATAAATGATTCAAATGATGTTTTTGGCAGAAACAGAGCCAGTTTAAAAAATAGCCAGCGATGGTTATATGCATTTGTTGGAATTATTGGTACAATCAGCCTTGGCTTTGCTATATATCGGATGAACGTTGCTCGTCTTGAAATGATAAATAATCTTAATATGGAAGGAGCTGACATTGAAAAGAATGTCATCCTTTTTCCGGTTTTATTATATGTTGCAGAAGTTATTGCATCAATAGGCATAATACCTACACTTATTGTTCTTTACAATTTTTATAGATCGAAATCATTAATGGCAACTTCAACAAGGTATACAAATGCATACATGGATAAAAGTGTTGAAGCTATTGAACTATGGAAAGCCTATATGATGGAATTGGATCGTCATAATAAGGAATATGACTCTAATGAAAAAGCCATACCACCCAATAGCTTTTTAAAAGAATTATTGGTAAAAGAAAATCTCTTTAAGGAAAGAAGGCAAGATGACAATCCTGATTTAAATGAAAATATAGAAGATAGTAAGATTACTGAAGAATCACATGAAAATCAGGATAATGAGCTAGAATTAAACGATATAACTAATAAACCTTATTAAACTAAATATTATGAGCCAGTTAACAGAATTCAGGGTAAATGGTGTCTTAATCATAAAAAAGATTAACGAAACCTGTAAAGATTTATGGCAATTAGCAAACGATATGGTTGCTAAACTAAACATCAATAAAGAAGTATCAGAAAGAATAAATCAATTAGAGAAAATGCTTCTTATAAGCAACCATAATAATAAGATCTCTCTTGAAAATTTTAAGAAGCAGGTAAGTAAGGTAACAAATGTGATGAACAACGAAGCATTTACAGACCTGTCAAGCTATGAAAAACAAAAAATTGAAAATGCATTATTATTGAAATGTACTGACATGAATCAATTTGTCAGTATGCAGGATGTTAGTTTTTTGCAGAATCAGAATAATTATCAAAAAAATCAAGACTCATGGGAACTGATTCTGGATAAAGCAAAAAATAATATTTTAAAAACACAGCTTGATCATTCCTTAAATTCTTTTCGAAATATATGCGAGAAATTAGGATATGCGGAAGTAACACAAAAGATTTCTTATGATGCATCATCATTTATAAAGTTTCGTAATACGAATAACGGACAAGGTATAGTAATAACAACAGAGCCAGATGATTCAGGTATCTCCTGTGTAATTGATCTGGCAGGATTTGATCCAAGGACTAATGAGTGCCAGGTTGTTCAGAAAAAACTACTAAAAGGACTTGAAAAAGAGGGAATAATTTTATCAAATACGAGGGTTATTACACATAATAATCCTAAAGGAGTAGTTATTCTCAATTTGAAGAAACATACAAGAAAGGTGATGGATTTTATAAATGGAAGGTTAAGTAAATCTATGAATAACAATCAAAAAAATCGAATTCACAATAGAAATAATATTAATTGAAATGAACTCAATTGATGCAAATAAAAAAGGTAATAATGGAATGCCTGACATAAATACGCAGTGTATTATGGAAGCTGTCAATGCTGGAAGAGTTTCGCTGATAATTACAGGCAATTTTAAGGATTATGCTATTCGTGATAAGAATCTGTTCTTTAAACCCTTCTTACTTTATGAAGATTTGTATAGAATGGGGTACATTGTAATCCTAACAAGCTTGTCATCAGGTGTCCAGATATTTAACAGAAGCTCAATTCCAAAAGAAATTTTAAAGAATATTGAAGATCAATTGGAACAATACGGTATACATCAGAATAAAACTCCATTGAACGAAGAAATGATTCGAGTTCTCAGAGGATCTGAACAAATCTTAACTCAGAATCAAAAATTTAGGATAGCCTGGATTAAAGATTACATCGAGCATTTGGCACCCAATCCAAATCATAGTAACTGTTCTGATGAAAAGACAATTGCGGCGGAGACTATTCATAAAATTTCAAATAATCCTCAATTTAGAAGTACTGGAAATTTACTTATCTGTATTTCTAGAGATAGAGGATTGTTCAATCCTCTCTTAAATGACCTTGAAAATGTAGATTTTAATTTGCCGGATGAACAGGAAACAAAATTATTTGCCGAAGTAATTACAGAAAAAATAAAAAATGGAGAAACAAGATATAGCCCACTATCCGATGATGTCACAGCAGAGGTTTTTGGCAGATTAACCAAGGGTATGAAATTGAAAGACTGCGAAGATATTTTTACTGAGGCAAATATCAAAAACAAACTTGTCACACGTAAACTTATCACCAGTAAGAAAGCAGAAGCAATTATTAAAAATTCTGAACAGACATTAACTCTAATAGATACCGACAAAGGATTTGACTCAATCATAGGTCTGGATAATGTCAAGAAAGAGCTAAGAAGGCAAAGTCAATTCTTAAAAGATGGAGAATGTCAGGCAGCTGGCGGTATATTATTAATGGGAGGTTCAGGTACAGGTAAATCAACAATTGTCAAATGTCTCGGATATGAAACAGGATTTACAGTAGTAAAATTTGAAAGAATTAAAGATTCCCTTGTAGGTAAATCAGAAGAACGGATGGCTTCTGCATTAAGGAATATTGATGCATTAGCTCCTTGTATTGTATTTATTGATGAAGTAGATCTTTATTCAGTGAACAGGGATAACCACCTTAATACTGATTCAGGTGTTTCAGGTAATATTCAAAAGCTTTTATTTGAAAAGATGGCTCAAGATAATAATAAAGGATTAATCTTATTTGTCGGGGCAACCAATTGTCCTCAAAATCTTGATTTTGCCATGTTATCCAGATTTTCAATAAAAATTCCTCTTCCTCCTCCTAATATTTACGAAATTCCATTTCATTTCATAAAATGTCAATTAGAAATTACTGGTAAGTCAGATATTAATCCAACTGATCCGGTAATCCTTGATGCTGCAAAAATCATTTGGCAAAAAGGATGTGCTGACGGCAGGATGATCAGAGATTTAATTAGTACGACTGATTTTACTCCATCAGGTATTCTGGATATGGCAAAGAGATTTACAGGTAAAGCTAAGAATCATGACGACATAAAGTCAGAATTAACAGCCTATGAAATGACTCAGGACAAAGCATTGTACCCATGGTATGGTAATCAGACATATATGCTCCCAATGTATTTGAAAGATATAGTTGACCTGAAAACAGGTGATTATGATATAGTCAAATCAAAAGAAAGAAAACAAATATTATGATATACAAGTTTAAATACAAAAACTTATCAGACAGTCTAAATGGCAAAGAATATGTTTGGAAATTGGAGAAGAAATATGAAGGTTACTTAAATAATGGTTTCAAATGTATTTCAGGATCCAATGCTACAGTCGGAATAATGGCTTCTTTATCTACAATTGGACTAAATGATAAGGATACTATAATATCTGCTCCATTCAGTTTTGGAGGTACAATTGCAGGAGCAATGTTTATGGATTTGCCAATCATATTTGGAGATTTTGACAAAGTAACATTTAGTCTTTGCCCAAAATCAGTTGATATTATTTTAAGGGAATATAAGCAAGTAAAAGCAGTTATTGATGTTGATTTTCTGGGAATACCTTCCAGATCAAGAGAAATTGCAGCTATTTGTCAGAAATATAATGTTTTATACATTTTAGACTGTGCAAATAGTTTCGGTACTATAAATTCGGGATTCCCTTCCGGATATTATGCCGACATTGCAATATTTTCTTTGGGTTCACAAAAAAACATATGTGCTGGCGAAGGAGGTATAATATGTATAAAAAGCCAAGAAATTTATGATTCAATCTGTGTGTCCTTTATGCATCCCGACAGGCAAAAAAGAGACTTCATTATCATAGATAATCTCAATCAATTTTCTTTGAATCTGCGAATTCATCCCTATGGAGCATTTCTGGGCTACAAACAATTTAGTGATACTATTAATAAGATTGTAACGAAGCAAAGAAATATCTGCAAGCAAATGCCTTTTTTAAAATCATTCTATGGAATAGAGTGTATTCCTAATTTTAATTATATTCTGATTAATGTTGACCATGCAAAGAACAATGATATTATTAATAATCAAAGTATTATACCTTTTTGTTGGCAAAAATATTTATTAGAGAATGATGACTATTTTAAAACACATTATAGAAAGTTCATTTCATATATTCCTGAGGAATCATTAAAAAATTTAGAAATCGTTCAAATTCTATAACTTAATATAATTATCATGGCAACACGGACCTTATTATTGTTTGGCTGTATAGTATTAATAATTATCTCTTTATTAATCCTGGCATTTTCAGGATATAATGCCATATATCTATTTAGTTTTGTATTGATGATTACATCATTGGCCTTTATTCTGTTCAGACTAAGGTTTGGAATAGCTTTGCTTGTGGCCTCTGTATTCCTGTTTTTAATTACAAATGGATTAAAACGTACAAACACTGCATCAGGTTCACTTTTAGATCAGAGAATATCACTAGGTGATTCTTCTTTCCCCATAGGTTATTTTATTCTGGCATGTATAGTATTAATTGTAGGCTCAATTCTTATTAAATCAATAAGAAATAATCGGCACTAAGAATATTATAATTAGATGTATAATTCGAATCGAAATAACCTGGCTATCAATTATATGATATAAAGTATTTCTTTTATTACTGGTACATAATTTTAAAAATCCATTATTGAAATTTCTATCAGTTGTATTAATTTTTTATGTAAAGGGAAGTATATTTATTGGCTTCTCTAAAATTCAATCTGTATGTTTTTCAAAATAGGTCCCCCAAATAATAATTAATGGTAAAAATGCATAAAAAGTTAGTATATACTCCCCTGTATTTATTTATAAAATAATTAGAAGTTTAAATTATGAATCGTAATCAAATAATTG
>CAZHOY010000033.1:0-10986 GCA_964534695.1 uncultured Actinomycetota bacterium
GTAATAGCTATGATGCCGGAAAGTATACAGAAACTTATAAAAAAATATAATTATCCTAAAGAAAATATAGAAATTATCCCTCATGGTGTCCCTGATATACCTCTGGAATCCAACGATAAATATAAAAGAAAAAAGGGATTTGAAAATAAAATAATACTAGGAAATATAAATCTTTTATCGGCGATTAAAGGACTTGAATATATCATAGGAGCTTTAAGAGAGATTAAAAAGCACTTCCCTAATGTTTTATATTTGATAATTGGTCAGACACATCCTGTTGTGTTAAAGACAGAAGGAGAAAAATATAGAAATTTTTTAAAAAGAAAAATAAAACAGCTTAATTTAAAGGAAAATGTCAGATTTATAAACAAATATATGTCCCTGGAAGAACTTGTTGCATGGTTAAAAGTTATCGATATATATATAACGCCATATCTGGATCCACAGCAGTCGGCTTCCGGTGCTTTAGCATATGCAATTGGAGCAGGTAAAGCATGTATCTCAACTCCCTATCTATACGCAAAAGAAGTTCTGGCACAGGGGAGAGGCGTGATTGTGCCTTTCCGGAATTCTCAGGCTATTGCGAATGCGGTGATAGATATATGCGAAAACCCTCAAAAGAAATTGAGAATTGAAAATAAAGCACACAAATTCGGAAGACTGATGACCTGGTACAACGTAGCCCTGCAGCATCTTCAGTTGCTTAATGAGGTTTTAGATAAATATGAGAATAAGTAGTCTTATTAAAATAATTTTATGAAAACTTTTTTATAAATAAACATATAAAAACCATTTTTATATCAAATAAAAAAATTATCATGGATCCGTTAAAAAAAATAAGATCTATAACTTCGGATACTGGAATTTATCAGCATGGAAAATTGGATAAACCTGCTTTCGAATTTGGATATGCCCTGGAAGATCAGGCGCGTGCACTTATAGTAGCCGATGAATTTGAAGATAAAAATCTTAAATATATTTATTTAAATTTTATATTAAAAGCACAGAGAGAAGATGGGCTGCTATATCATTTTTTTTATGAAGATAGCGGTAAGGGCTCATTTAAAAATAAGGAAATTAATTCAAAGCCCAACGCGGAGGAAGCTTATGGCTTAGCGTTATGGGCTCTTTTAACCATAAAAAATACTCCGGACGGTTATATTAGAAAAGTTATTGAAAATTTAATTAAGGTTGCCTGTAACTGGACTTCACCAAGAGCAATGTCTGCAGCACTGCTGGGCTTATTAAATCTTGACCATCCGCACAGTCTGGAAAACAAGTTAAAGTTAAAGTTACACCAGATGTATCTTAAGAATTGTTCAAATGATTGGACATGGTTTGAAAATTATCTAGTGTATGCAAACGCTATTATACCCTGGGCGCTCTGGGAAACTTATTTAAAAAGGAAATGCAAGACCAGTTTTGAAATTGCTGAAAAAACAACCAGATTTTTAATAAGAAAATGCCAGAAAAACAATATTCCTTCTCCTATTGGGAATAAAGGCTGGTATTTAAAAGGAGGCAAAAAAGCTTTATATGATCAACAGCCAATTGATCCGGCTTATATGGTTAGCTGTCTTGAAAAGGCATACCATGCGACAAAAAATAATTTTTATAAGAACTGGGCCGAAAAATGGTATAGATGGTTTTTTGGTTACAATATAAAAGGGATTTCCTTAATAGATAAAAATTTTGCCTGTTATGACGGCTTGACTCCGGAGGGAGTTAATCTAAATCAGGGTGCTGAATCGAATATATGTTTTCTAATGGCATTTCTTGCTGCCAGGAGGCTGGGAATTACAAAGTAATTGGGAAATCATATTACGAATTTATAATTATTATTTAATTTTCTTAATTTCAGCGCATAAGGAAAATTATAACTTTACAAATAGGCTCGATAAGGCATTTATATAATGAAACAGAATATAGAAGTATTTAGATCAGAAAAAAATCCAATAATAACACCAGGAGATGTAAAATCATCAAGAGCCGATTTTAAAGTGGCAGGTGTTTTTAATTGCGGCGTTACCAGATTCAACGGTGAGATTTTACTTCTTATGCGAGTTGCCGAAAAACCAGTTAATAGTAATAAAAAAGTAGAATGCATACCTTTGCTGGATTTAAAAACAAAAAAGATTTTAATAAGAGAATTTAATAAGGATGATCCTTCCATTGATTTTTCTGATTCAAGATTTTTAAGGACAGCTTCCGGCACGTATCTTACATCTATTTCCCATTTAAGGATTGCCAGAAGTAAAAACGGCATTGATTTTGACATAGATAGGAAACCTGCCTTATTTCCGGAAAATAAGTATGAAAGATTTGGCCTGGAAGATCCCAGGATAACTAATATCAATGGGAGGTACTATATAAGTTACAATGCGGTATCGGATATAACCGGAATAACCGTCTGTCTGGCATCTACAACTGATTTTAAAATATTTACCAGGCATGGTGTAATTTTTATGCCTGACAACAAAGATGCCGTAATTTTTCCGGAAAAAATAAGAGATAAGTATTATGCTCTCAGCAGGCCTGTATCTGCTGAATTTGGAGCAAGAGATATATGGATATCTGAGTCTGCCGACCTTATTCACTGGGGCGGACATATAAGGTTAATGGGCACCAGAAAAAAATACTGGGACGAGGGAAGGGTAGGTGCCGGAGCTGTTCCTTTCAGAATAAAAGAAGGCTGGTTGGAGATTTATCATGGGTCGCTAAAAGCTAATAGATATTGTCTTGGAGCGGTACTGCTGGATGCCAAAAAACCCTGGGAAATCATATCCAGAAGTGAAAAGCCGATAATCGAGCCTGAGATGGATTACGAGCTGCATGGTTTCTTTGGCAGTGTGGTTTTCACCTGCGGTATTTTATATGAAGAGGATAAAGTAAAGATATACTATGGTGCCGCTGATACCAGCATAGCATATGCAGAGATCAAGTTAGGTGACATACTCAGTCAGCTGGGGTAAGGACATAATAAGACTTACATTTTATATATTCTTCTTTTCATTATTTGGTGGAGGAAATAGAGAAAAAGATGAATATGATTATAAATTTAATCAATTAATAAAAAATAGTCGGATAATAAAGGTCTATAAAGATACTTATATCTCAGGGATTATCTATTTAATAAAAATGGTTGCAGAAGCTTTACATCTTATACTCAATAATAATGCTACAGTAAAAGCGAAAGAAATATTAGAAAACATAAGAGATAAATTAAAAAATAACTAATATTTTTAAAAAGTTTTTTTATTAGCATTTTTAAATACTTTTTTTCGTGTTTTTTACTTTAACTTCTATTGTAAATATAGGAGTTAGCTATTTAAATTTCTTTAATTTACTTATAATCCAGCTCGAAATTGCAATACTTGGGTTTATCCAACCATAATATTTCATATAAAATAAACATTATCATACCTGATTGATTATAATAATAAATACAAAACCACTAAAGATAGCACGCACCATTCTTGACAGCAGCAGGAAATAAACCTGCGGTTTATTTCCCCATATTTATGTTTAATCTGGTATAATTTTTACCTTGATATATCCTATTTATTTTTGGAGGAGAAATATGATTATAAAGAAGAAAAAAGATTTCAGTCCCAAGTTAAAAGATGATGAGAATATGAAAGATGTAAAATTCTATCCCATGCTAACAGCGAGAGATGGTACTCCTAACTTTGCCATGAGGCTCTTTGAGATAGGCCCAAATGGTTATACACCCAGGCACCAGCATAGCTGGGAGCATGAAGTCTATATTATAAGCGGAGACGGATATGCGGTCAAAGGCGAGGAAAAGATTGAAGTGGAAAAGGACAGCTTCATTTTTGTAGAGCCTTCCGAGCTGCACCAGTTTCAGGCAGGCAAAGACGGACTTGCCATGATATGCGTGGTACCCAATGAAGGGCAGCACTGATAATTTTTTTATAAATAGATAAACTCAATATAATTAGATATAATAAGTTAAATATGAATAGAGAATCCATAAATAATTCAAAGTGGCCCTATTTTTTTGTTGTGGTTATAAACACTTTTTTCGGGCTGCAGATTCTTAAGACTTTTCTGTCTCTTCTGGTTAATTTCTTAAGGGAACGGCCCAGTATATCACTTACCGATGTGGCCATTTATGCCCTGGTCACCTTTATGCTGGTTTTTGTGACAGGCTTTCTTTACAGGTTAAGATATAACGTCGTACTATGGATTATAACCGCAGGGGTGGGCGTTGCCAGACTTATACTCCAGGTAAATCCCTGGGCACCGTTAAGCCTTGCAGTATCGGCTATAGGTACTATTCTGTTGATGGCCAGCTTCGTTTTTTTTATATCACTTATGCAGCAGAAAAAGATTGGTCTTATGGATTCGTTTTTCCCCGGTATTGTCTTTGGAATAAGTCTTGCCACGGCAGTTCACGGCCTTTTTGGAACCTGGGATATGATATGGAGGCAGGATTCCTATATAACCATAATTGTTTTAATTATAGTAATAATACAGATGCGGCTGGTTTATGGTATTTATTTTGATTTAAGCAGGGCCAGACCCTCTGACGGGGGAAGGTCCGCTTTTTATACTTTAATCACGGTTATGCCTTTTATCTTCCTTCAGCTCTTAAAGTTTCAGAATATAGCCGCATTTGATGCCGTAACCGGAAGCAGAACGGTTGTTTCGCTGGCTGTAATCCTGGTTTTAAATATAGCGGCTTATGGATTTACCTACCTGCTCCTCATAAAAAGGGCAAGGATAGTACTGACTGTACTGGGTGCCGTATTTCTGCTTCTATCCTTCTGGCCGCTGGAGGGGGCATATTTATATATCCTGCAGGTTGCTCTGGGTAATATAGGAGCTTTCTTGCTTATTGCAGTTATTTTAAGGAAGGTAACCAGTACATCAAAAGCCGGAGTCCCGTGGAAAAATACCTCGGCTATGGCCGTGGGAGGCATTATATTTTTTATTTTTGCATTTATATATTACAGCAGTTACGATATGGCCCTGCCTTTTGAAAACTGGATGATTCCTCTGGCACTGGCTATAGTTACAGCGGTTTGTGCCGTAGTTTCTTCCTGCCTGAATGGTTCCCGGTGGGAACGCAGGGAAGATGAAAATAAAACCTACAGGCGTGCCTGTAAAAAATTTGTATTTCTCTATGCTATGGCTGCCCTGCTGGTGATTCCGCTGATTATGCTGCTTCCGCTTAAGAATACTGACGGATATAAGAAAGAAGGCGGTCCCGTAAGGGTAATGGATTATAATATTCATCAGGGATTTAATATAAAGGGCTATCTGGACCTGGAAAGTATTGCCAGGTTAATAGAGAGAAGCGGAGCAGATGTAGTATCCCTTCAGGAGGTTTCCAGAGGCTGGGTAATTAACGGATCGGCAGATAATCTTGCCTGGCTGTCAGACAGGCTGGATATGGATTATATTTTTATGCCTGCTTCCGATGCTGTGTGGGGCAATGCCATCTTAAGCAGGTATCCGATAAAGCTTATAAAAAGCGGGTTTTTACCCAGACTGGGTGCACCGCTGAGAAGGAGTTTCCTTCTTGCAGAGATAGAGCCTGCAGATGGTAAAAATATTAATATAATGTGCGTACATCTGCACCATATTGAAGGTGAGGGCCAGATAAGAGAAAAACAGGTGGAAGAAATCCTTACAGAATGGGCGGGACTTAAAAGAACTGCTGTAATGGGGGATTTTAATGCGGAAACAGGTGAACCTGAAATTGAAAAGATGCGCGATGCCGGGTTTATAGATTCCCAGCTCCAGCTGGGAGAGGAAGAAAAATTGACCTGGGTGCACTACGAGCCCTATAGAAGGATAGATTACATCTGGGTGACAGCCGACCTGGAGATATCGGATGTAGACGTAACTTACAGCACTGCTTCCGATCACCTGCCTGTTATAGTAAATATTAAATAAATACTCTTAGCATATCTCCGGAATATGACACTTAAAAAAGAGATCCAAATAAAGATACTGGTATTGGTAATTGTGGCTATCTTTACTGTTGCATTTACCCTTATTACTGTCTCCTGCAAACCCGAGATGGATTTTGGCGACCTGGCCGTTTGTGAGGAAGTGGACGCATATACCTTTGCTCCGCTGGAAGCAGGAGATAGTTTTAATATAGAGGCAGAGAAGATTTTTGCAGCCATAGAGGTACACGGGGTTAAAGCTGAAGATAATTGGAGGTTTATCTGGAGCAATCAGGATACGGGGGAGGTAGTTGCCGATTCCACGGGCAGCTATTCCGCAGGCAGCGGCTATATTGAAGGCTTCCTGTCAAATAGTATAGTGCCCGGAGAGGAAGGTGGCATTATTGGGGAGCCCGGAAGTTATAGAGTTAATTTCTACCATAAGGATCAGCTTATAAGCAGTGCGGATTTTGTAATTGAAGTTCCTGAGCTTAAAATAATTGAAGTTGTATTATCAAATGAGGTAGACGATGCAGGAAAGGCAGTGACTGCTGCTGACAGGTTTTCCCCGGGAGATGTTATTTATGCTTCCGTAAAACTGAACTGTGAGCTGGAAGGTGAGACCATAGGCATCAAATGGTACCGGGGCCAGGATGAACTGCTGGATGAAAATCAGATTACTTTATATGAAAATTTTTATATGGCCGGCTATAAGACGTTCAGGATAAGCAATGAAGGACTGTGGCCGGCAGGCAGTTACAGAGCTGAAATTTTTCACAACGGGGTGCCTGACAGCAGCTATTCTTTTAAGGTAATAAAAGGGGAAATTGATGATGCCACCTTTTACGAAAACAAAATATATGATGGCAAGGATTATAAATTTTCCATAAATTATCCGGACGGCTGGAAATATATAGAGGAGGAAACCGGCAGGGGACTTGAGTTAGTTTTTACACCTGTTTCTGATGATATAAACGCTAAGGTTTATATGTATGTATTAAAAAAGGGATACTTTCCCGGTAAAGGGCAGTATTCTGATTTTGCCGATAAGATATTAACTGATGTGGCAGACTCAGATGAGAACGTGGAAACCAAAAAGTCAGAAACAACCGGAGAGGTCGGGGGCATAAGTTACAAACAAATAGATTATCATTATACAGGTGAGGATGAAAACAACTGGGATGCAAGTTTTGTCTTTATAAATAAGAACAGCATGCTTTATATGGTTTTGAAAATTTCTGGTATTTATTATCAGGGATTTGCAGATAAGCTGTTTGAGACAATGCTGCAGTCTCTCTTATCTGATTAAAATGAGGCTTTAAATAAAGAAATCTATAGTTTATTGATAAATTATGTTGTAATATAATTACTTCTGTTTGCCTTAAGAATTTTTTTTCAGGAGGAGTTTGTGCTGGGCCTTAATAAAAAATTAGAAAGTCTTCAAAACAAAGGAAAATCCATAAAAATAGCCATAGCCGGAGTAGGCCAGATGGGCAAGAGCTTAATATCCCATATCAGGGAACTTGGCGGCATGCAGGTTCTTGCTGTGGCAAACAGGGATATAGGCAGGATAACCGATATATTGAAGGAATTGGAAATTGATGATAAAGAGATAGCATTTGTGGGGGATAAGGAGAAACTGGATTCAATCAATACCGGAGTAAGCAAAGTTATCCTGGAAGGCAATATCTCAGGTGACGCAAACAGGCGCAAATTAAACCGGCTGGCAAAAAAGAACAAGATTATAGTATCGGATGATCTCCGATTATTATTCATTATTGATGATGTGGATGTAATAGTGGATGCAACAGGCAATCCTGAGGCCGGGGCATATATAGCATCCAGTGCTGTTTCACATAAGAAGCACATAGTAACCTTAAATGTGGAAACCGATACGGTTGTGGGGCCCATGCTTAAAAAACTGGCGGATGATTCGAGAGTGGTATATACAATTTCTGCGGGAGACGAACCGGCTGCGCTGAAAGAACTGTATGATTTTGCGGATGTGCTGGGGTTGGAAGTTATTGCAGCGGGGAAAGGGAAAAATAACCCTCTGGACAGGCATGCAAATCCAGCTACACTTAAGGATTATGCTGAAAGCAAGGGTTCGAGCCCCAGGATGATGACTTCTTTTGTGGATGGCACCAAATCGATGATAGAGATGGCCTGCCTTTCCAATTCAACCGGGCTGGTTCCGGATTGCAGGGGGATGCATGGTCCCAGGGCGGATATAAAAGACCTGCTGGATGTGTTCAGGTTAAAGAAGGACGGCGGGATATTATCTACAAAAGGAGTAGTGGATTTTGCAATCGGTAACCTGGCTCCCGGAGTCTTTTTAATTTACAGTACCAAAAATAAGATAATTAAAGCTGATCTTAAGTATCTTATGCTGGGCAGCGGGCCGTATTACCTGCTGTACAGGCCCTATCATCTGATCAGCATTGAAACTCCTATTTCAATTGCCAGGACTTTTTTTTATGGTGAACCTACATTGGTTCCGGACCACGGCCTGGTATCGGAAGTCATTACCGTGGCCAAGAAGGATTTAAAAGCGGGTGAATCAATTGACGGAATAGGAGGATATACTGTTTACGGTCTGATTGAGCAGTACGGCAGAGCAAAACAGGAAAACCTGCTGCCTGTGGGGCTTTCCGAAGGATGTAGGTTAAAAAGAAATATAGAAAAAGACCGGCCCATAAAGTATGATGACGTAAACCTGGTTGAAGATTCGATGATACTGAAACTAAGAAGATTGCAGGACAAAATTATTTAAAATTCTAAATTCAAAATTAATATCACAGATAATTTAGTAAGGAGGTATCTGTGCAAATTTTAACCGGAAAGATGAGGTTCTCTATCATATCAGGTGTTTTCCTGTTAGTTATTCTTTTGGCTTTGCCTGTAAGTTCCTGTAAGTTTAATACCATTGAAAGAATAGAAGAAACCAGAGAAATGATGGGAACCTATGTAACCATAACCGTATTTTCAGATAGTAAAACCGGCACCGAGGCCATAAATGCAGTATTTGACAGGATAGAGGAAATTGTGGATATTGCCTCCATCTATGATGAGAACAGCGAGGCATCGATTCTAAATAAAAACGGTTATGTGGATAACCCATCACCTGAGTTTCTAGAACTAATAAATACTTCCATTAATTATTACCATATTACCGGTGGGTATTTTGATATCACCATTCAGCCTCTGTGGGTCTTGTGGAGCGAAGGATTGTGGAAAGAGAGCGAAGAAGTTCAGGCTGAAAAAGTAATAAAGGAGACCCTGGCTGTAGTTGGTTCTGATAAGATAGAGGTAGGTGACAGCAGAATAGAGTTTTTGACCAATGGGATGGCTATTACCCTGAATGCTATTGCCAAGGGATACGCTGCAGATGAGGCAATAGAAATTATAAAAGAATTTGGGATCAAGCAAGCTCTTGTAGATGCAGGCGGTGACATATATGCCATGGGCACCAAATCAGATGGGGCCGGCTGGACAATTCCGGTGCTGGAACCTCCCGTTGATTATGACAGTACCGATTCCGGAATTGAACCACTTCCCGTATTTGTTGTTACAGACAGAGGAGTGGCTACTTCAGGGAATTATTTTAATTATTATGATCCTGAGGGAGACATAGGCCATATAATTGATCCCCTGAGCGGGTATTCTTCGACCAGCAACTATATAAGTGTCACCATAATAGCAAACAGCTGCATGCTGGCTGATATACTTGCAACTTCAGTTTTTGCAATGGGACCCGGAGATGGAATGGATCTTGTAGAATCACTGGAAAACGTTGAAACATTTATAATAGATTCCGATAGAAAAATTTTTAGTTCTTCTGGACTTTTGGAATATATAAAGTAAAATTACCTAAGGCTTTTTACTTTTTAGAAAATAAAATGGGAATTGTAATTAAGAAAAAGAGTGTATTTAAAGGGCTTTCACTGCCGGAAAATAAATTCACTGCCGCAAACTCCATAGAAATCTTACCCATCCCCGAAAAGGTTGTGCTGCCTCTTCAGCAGAGTATCGGGGCCCCCTGTGATTTTCTGGTAAAAAGGGGAGATATAGTAGAGGCGGGACAGAAAATAGCTGATTCTAAAAGCTATGTTTCAGCACCTGTTCATTCTTCTATTTCCGGCAAAGTTTCCAGGATAACCAAAGTTATAAATCCGACTACCTGTACGCCAATGGGTGCTGCAGTTATAGAATCGGACGGAGAGGATCACTGGATAAAGTTTAAGAAATTATTTGACATTAAAAAATCAGATGATTTTTCCGCCTTAAAGAAAATAATACGTTCTCTTAGCAAGAGGGAAATACTTGAGAAAATAAGAGAAGCCGGAGTCGTGGGCCTGGGAGGTGCAACATTTCCTACACATGTTAAGCTCAATCCTCCTCAGGATAAAAAAATCGATACTTTGATCTTGAATGGGTGTGAATGTGAGCCCTACATAACTTCCGACCATAGAATTATGCTTGAATATGGTATACAGGTTCTGATGGGACTTTATATTATAAGCAAGACCGTAAATCCGGAGAATATCTATATAGCGGTGGAAGACAATAAGGAAGATGCCATAAGTTACCTTGAACAGCTTATAGTGAATATAGGCTTTAAGGACACCTTCAGGATAATTTCACTTAAATCACAATATCCTATGGGGGCAGAGAAAACGCTTATTAAAACTATAATGGGAAGAAGTGTTCCTATAGGAGGGCTTCCTATGGATGTGGGAGTTATAGTAAATAATGTAGCAACTGCAAAATCGGTTTTTGAAGCTGTAATTGAAAGCAGACCTCTTACGGATAAAGTAGTCACGGTAACGGGAGAAATTGAAAATCCTAAAAACTTGCTTGCAAGAATGGGTACACCTATAAGTCATCTGATTGATAGATGTAGCGAAGCAGATAATGGATTTAATCTTATAATTATCGGCGGGCCTATGATGGGAATTTCTATTGCTGATACCGATTTTCCGGTTACCAAAGGTGTGAATTGCGTACTGGTTAAAAGAAGCAAAGCCCGGGTGGAGCAGAATTGCATAAACTGCGGAAGATGTGT
>CAZHOY010000034.1:0-3914 GCA_964534695.1 uncultured Actinomycetota bacterium
CAAATTATCATAGGGGAGGGGGAAAAACTGGCCTACTTCTGAAACCCATTTTATTTTATTTTCTGCAGTGACTATCCTGTATTCAAGATGGAACTGTTTTAATTTTTTTATGGCTTTTTCGACACCATCTCTTACCATATTTCTATCTTCAGGGTGAATAATATCTTCATAGGAGATTTTATTATTAAGAATTAAGTCCACAGGTTTATATCCGGTCAGCTGAATACATCCCTTGCTAACGAATTCCATGGTCCAGTTACTATCATTTCTGCAGCAATAAACTATTCCAGGCAGTTCATTTATCATCAGGGAATGGAAGAGCTCATTTTCTTTTATAATATTTTCTATATAATTATCTTTAGCCTTTTTATTTTCTATAACTAAAAGGTCTTTATGCAATTTTACATGCGATTTTATAAATTCTTCCAGTAATTTTATTTTTTCTGCCGTTCTTTAAAAAAATTCATTAATATTTAAAACAAAATTGTTTTTTAAGAATTAATAATATTTAATATAAATATAGCCATATTATACTATTATTTTATAAATCATAAAGCCTATGTAAATTAAAAAGAAATTTTTTCAAAGATTGGACCATCCGGCAAAAAATCCCGGGAACAATTGGAGAGGATGTTTGAATATTTCAGTATTCCAGGGTTATATATATAATCAGAACGGTAAGATATTATCAGAGTATCAGAGACCGAATTGATGAGGTTCTATTCTAGAACGGCTAAATTTTTTTGAAAACATATAATGTGGTTAAACAGGCCTTAATGTTCCCGCGAATACAATCCACGCGAGTAATGATTTGGCCACCAAGCTTAAAATAATATAAGCTCTCTCACCATAAAGATAATCTCTCCATTTTCCGATTTTTTTATACTGTAAGACCATATTTATAGGAAAGAGATTAAACAGTACAAAATATGTTCCGAATATAGCATATACGAACCATGGTATTTGCTCCAGTATTCCGGTGGTTTTTACTGCAGAACCTAAAAAATACATAAGTATTATTACCCAGGGGAAGGCACCTGCAAAACTTCCGATTACAAATGCTGTCCAGTTAGTCTTTCCGGTAGTCTGGTTATGCAGCTCCATCATTAAACCCAGTAAATTCATAGTGGCGTTAAGGCCCACAATTAATAGTATGGTGCCCATATCTTTGGCTCCAAAGAGCATGGCAATTATCACTATCATAACCGAAGAACTAAGGGCATACTCAAACCACCTGAAGTAATTTATGCCATTTTGGAGTCTGGAGTTATAGAAATTATTTACACCAGGCAGTACCACCAGAAAATGAGCTATAGCTGATAAGAATAAGAATATGGATACAAAGGGACCAATTGGAATATTTCCTATAATTTCAGATTCAAGCACTAACTTTAATTTCTGGGGATCAAATGACTGAAAAAAGAACTCCAGTGGTATTTTAAACTCCTTTATATTGATGATAACCAGACCAAACACCAGCATTAGAGTGGCCTGTATAAAGTGGAGTGCCGCCATTACACCATTAAATTTTCTTAAGTAGGAGAAAGTGATTTTAGATGGAAGAGACTTGTCCATCATTTATTACCTCCTTTTAAAAATAATACGATTTAAACCTATTATTTATTCAGAAGTATTTGTTAATATTTTATAACTTTTTCCTTTTTTTTCATATAATTTTTTAAATGATTTACAGGACTGATATAATGTTTAAATAAAGTATAAAATAATGATTTTAACAGGCAGTTGAATATCTGCAGGTTTTAATAATATTAAATAAGGGGGAAAATGTTGATTAATACTTTAATTTGGGCGTCTATTATATTTGTAGCCAGAATAATTGATGTGAGCCTGGGTACTATCAGAGTGAATATGATAGTTAGAAGGAAAAAGACTATTGCTGCAGCGGTGGGATTTGTTGAAGTAACTATTTTTATTTCTATTATAGTTAGAATAATTAAAGATATCGATAATATTTATGGAATACTTGCCTATGGTGCAGGATTTGCGGTGGGAACGGTGGTAGGTATCATAATATCCGAAAAATTAACCAGAGATCTTATAAGCACAAACATTATTTCAAAAGAATATAATGAGGAAATAAAAGAGCTGCTCTCTGGGGAAGATTTCGGCTTTACCTGCTACAAAGGTGTAGGAAGACAGGGTGAGGTAGAGATTATTAATGTAGTATGCAGCCATTCAAGCCTTGCAAAATTAAATAAATTGGTTTACATGAAGGACCCGGGAGCTTTTATTGCCAGTTATATGCTGGATAAGCTGAGAGGGGGATTTATAAGGGGGCTGAAGAAAAAGTAATCAAGAGATGCATAAAAAATTGAGTCCTGTATTTTTTTAGGATACAGGACCTTCAATAAATAACTATCTACTTTTTCTTTTTGCCTTTTCCTTTTGTTGCCATTTTTCCCTCTTTAATATTAAAGATTAATATCTACAAGTGTAGATAACACGCTTATATTACTTTTAAAAAAATTTAAAGTCAACAAAACTTTTTTTTGCTATTTTTTAAAATAAGAATAGAATATTTTCTAATATTTTTTAAAAAATAATTGATTAAATTGAAAATATAAGCAAGGCTAAAAACGGCTGTGCTCTATAGGATAAAAGAGATTGTGTCAAATCATTAATGGGACAGCCATAGTGCCAATTGCTATGTAAAAATATGGCCTTTTTTAAAGTTTTAAAAAAAGATTCAAAATCACCCGCCAGGGCAGGAATAATTACCACGGAAAAAGGAGCCGTAAAGACACCTGTATTTATGCCGGTGGGAACCAAAGCATCGGTTAAGGCGGTTACCAATGAGCAGCTTTATGAAGCAGGATGCCAGATTATACTGGGTAACCTTTATCACCTTTACCTTCAACCCGGAATCGAGGTAATCGAAAAAGCAGGCGGGCTCCATAAGTTTATGAACTGGAAAAGGAACATTTTAACTGACAGCGGGGGATTCCAGGTATTCAGCCTGAGCGGGATAAGGAAAATTGTAGATAACGGCGTGGAGTTCAAATCAATTATAGATGGGTCAAGTCATTTATTCACGCCGGAAAATGTAGTAGAAATGCAGTACCGGATAGGCTCGAATATTATTATGGTTCTTGATGAGTGTATCCCCTTTAATAACGATTATGAATATACCATGAACGCGGCAAAAAGAACTTTGAAGTGGGCAGAAATTTCTCTAATGGAAAAGAAAAAAATAGACCACGCAGGCAGATCCAGAATATTTGGCATAGTGCAGGGAGGATTTATAAAAGATATAAGAAAATTCTGTGCACGATCAATATCTGAAATGGACTTCGACGGAATAGCCATAGGTGGTTTAAGTGTGGGTGAAAAGAGAAATCAGACTATTGATATATTAAAATATACTACCGGGTTTCTGGATAATAAAAAACCCCTGTACTTTATGGGAATGGGTGATCCCATAGGAATAATCGAAGCCATAAGCAGTGGGGTGGATATGTTTGATTGCGTAATGCCTACCAGAATTTCCAGGAATGGCAGCGTTTTTACATCAGAAGGAAGGATAAATATTAAAAACAAGAAATATACTTATGACCTCAACCCACTGGATAAAGAATGCAAATGCTATACCTGCAGAAACTATACTAGGTCTTATCTAAAGCATTTATTTAAGAGTAAAGAAATACTTTCAAGCATACTGCTTACGGTC
The DNA here is from genome assembly GCA_964534695.1 of uncultured Actinomycetota bacterium. Taxonomy (GTDB): domain Bacteria; phylum Actinomycetota; class Humimicrobiia; order Humimicrobiales; family Humimicrobiaceae; genus CAZBSE01. The sequence continues at coordinate 3,689 of CAZHOY010000034.1, forward strand.
CATAATCTGAATTTTATTTTTAATCTGGTCAACCTGTCAAGAAATGCCATATTATCGGAAAGTTTTGAAAGTTTTAAATCTGATTTCATAAATAAATACGGAGAGATTTAAAAAGAAGGTAATTATCTATTTGCAAAATCTTTAAAAAAGTTAATAATAGTGATATTTGATTTTAAAAAGTTCATATTTAAGGAGTGATTATGAGATTATCTAAAAGGTTAATCAA
>CAZHOY010000034.1:4014-10963 GCA_964534695.1 uncultured Actinomycetota bacterium
TTTAAAAAGTTCATATTTAAGGAGTGATTATGAGATTATCTAAAAGGTTAATCAAAATTTTTACTGTGAGTGTGTTGATATTAGGCCTGGGCTTTCTAAGTGTTGCCTGTCTTCCCACGACAGCAACTGAGGAAGGGGCAGCCGCAGGAGAGGCCGGAGCTGAAGAAACAAGCACTTTCAGCAAATTATTTTCGGGCTACGGCACATGGATCTGGCTGGCAATTTTAGTAGTAGCGTTTTATTTTCTGCTGATAAGGCCGCAAAGGACAAGAACAAAAAAGGCTCAGGAATTAATGTCCAGCCTCCAAAGAGGTGATGAAGTAGTAACCGTAGGCGGGTTCCATGGCAGGATAAAGGATATAAGAGATGATGCCATTATAATTACTATTGCCAGCGGCGTGGATGTAAAAGTAAGTAAAAGTGCTGTTTCTAAAAAAACAAGTCAATAGGAAATATGAGAAATAAGAAGGTTCATATATCTATTATTATAATATTTATAATAATAATAGGTGTAAGTTTTTATTATATATTTAGAAATTCCATTTCTAATTCCATAAATCTGGGTCTCGACCTTAAAGGCGGAACCCAGATTATTTTAAAGCCTACGCGCAGTGGTGAAGAAGAAATATCCTCTGAATATTTAGAAGAGACCACACGCATTATAAGAGAAAGAATAGACAGGCTGGGTGTTTCGGAACCTCTGATTACAAGAGATTCATTAAATAATTTTGTAATCCAGCTGCCTGGGGTAAAGGACCCCGATACGGCAAAAGAAGTAATAGGAAAAACCGCAGAACTTGAGTTCAGACTGGTTACAGGAACACTTATTTCCGTAAAGGAAAAGAGCTGGGATGTGGTGCAATTTAATTATGAAGAAGGTAAATTACCGGTTGGATCTGATGTTAAGAAAGTCTTGTTAATTAATGATATTAATAAGTTTACAGCAGGAGAATCGTTTGAAGTAGTTGCGGAATTATTGACTGATACTGAGCTGGAAGAGCTTCTGCTGGTTGAATATGAAGCGGAAGGCGATACGGAAGCGACCGGAGAGGAAACTGGTGAGGAAGAAAATTTAAAAGCAGATAGTGAAGTTAATATTGACCCGGAAAAAGTTATAGGAAAGCTGATATACGATCCGGAAACCAGAGAAATGCTGATGTTTGATTACGAAGAAGAAAATATTGAAAAAAAGAATGCTAAAGGAGAAATACTGGTTGATTCCAGAACCGGTGCGGCAACACTGGTCGAACCTGCACTCTTAACCGGAAAAGATCTTGCAAAAGCAGTTGCCGGGTATGATAGCTATGGAGCAATAAGAATTGCCTTAAGTTTTAAAGATGAGGGAGTTGATAAATTTGCCGAAATCACATCGAAGAATATAGGCAGAAATCTGGCCATAGTGCTGGATGAAGAAATCGAATCGGCTCCTTACATAAAAGTTCCCATAACTGACGGAGAAGCTGAGATTACAGGCATTGACAGTATTGAGGAAGCAAAAAATATTGAAATTGTCCTGCAATTAGGAAAACTGCCTGTAACTCTTCAGCTGGAGGAAAGCAGTACTGTGGGTCCTACTCTGGGAATGGATTCTTTAAATAAAGGAATATATGCGGGAGTTGCCGGATTTATTTTAATCATCATATTTATGATCTCTTATTACAGAGGACTGGGAGTTGTTTCTGCTTTAAATCTAATTATCTATATCATAATATTCTGGGGTGTCATAGCAGGCATAGGTGCAGCTTTAACATTACCCGGTATTGCCGGCATCATATTGACCATAGGTATGGCTGTGGATGCAAATGTTATTATTTTTGAAAGGATAAAAGAGGAAGTATTAAAGGAGAAATCCCCGAGGATAGCTGTAGGTGATGGTTTTAAAAATGCCCTCAGGACCATCATTGATTCAAATGTAACTACTTTAATTACAGCAGCTGCTCTGTACAGATTCGGTACAGGACCTATAAAAGGTTTTGCGGTAACATTGGGTCTGGGAGTAGTAATAAGTATGGTAATCAGTTTACTATTTACCAGATCCGTTTTATTTTTAATGTCAGGAGTGCCAGGAATTACCACAACCGGATTTTTAGGTGTAAGGAAAAGGAGCAGTGTATAGTATTTGAAACTTAAAAATTATAATTTTAATTTTATAGGGAAAAGAAATATATGGTTTATAGTGTCTCTGGCAGTAATAATAATTGGTGTTGCCGGATTTTTCATCAGGGGTGGTTTAAATCTGGGTATTGATTTTCTGGGGGGCTCATTGATGGAAGTAGAGTTTGAGAGGAATGTAGATGTTGCTGAAATACGGAAAGTTATGAACGATCTGGGTTACGGCAATGTAATCCTGCAAAGAGTAGAAACTGATTTACTGCAGGCAGAATCTGATAGGTTTATCATCAGAATAAAGGCCAAAGAATTAGGAACTCCTATAACTACTGAAGAAAAAAATGAAATACTGAATTCACTGGATGAAGAAATAGGCCTGACCGGAGAACCTCTTCAGGATAGGACCGTGGATCCCGGTTTTGGCAAACAGATAACCAGAAATGCTTTAATGGCCATTGGCATCAGCATAGTCGGGATTTTAATTTATGTCTGGATAAGATTTGAATTCAGGTTTGGAGCCACGGCAATTCTGGCTTTATTTCATGACGTGCTGGTAACTCTTGGAGTATATGCAATACTGAACCGCGAAATAAATACTTCAACTATTGCAGCACTGCTTACCATAATAGGGTATTCATTGAATGATACCATTGTGGTATTTGACAGGATAAGAGAGAATACTCCTGCAACCAGGAAATTGGGCTACTTCAGGGTGGTAAATAATTCGGTAAATGCAACCTTATCCAGATCCATAAATACTTCTATTACCACATTATTTCCGGTAATTTTACTTCTTATATTAGGTACTTCAGCATTAAAAGATTTTGCTCTGGCACTTACCGTAGGAATAGTAAGCGGAACATATTCATCCATATTTTTTGCCAGTCCTATTCTGGTAGCATGGAATAACAGATTCCAAAGGTATAAGAAATAACAATGACAATTTTCCCTACTTATTGGCAATGCAGAAGCAATAAAAAAGTCGGAAAAGTAAATCCGGGGAAAATTGGCCATAGCAGTATTTTAATTAACATACTTGCTGCCCGGAACATAATTTCCGAAGATGAACTAATATCTTTTTTAAATCCATCATTAAAACAATTACACGATCCCTGTATGCTGCCGGGAATTAAAAGAGGCATCAATAGATTAAAGAAAGCCATATATGGGAAGGAACATATATTGATATTCGGAGATTACGACGCTGACGGCATCATAAGTGCTGCTCTTATGTATAATTTCTTGAGGGAACTGGATATTGAAGCAGAAGTTTATATCCCTGACAGATTTATTGAAGGGTATGACTTGAGTCTTAATTTTTTTAAGAAAATATCAACCGAAAAAAAATACAGCCTGGTGATTTGTGTTGATTGCGGAACAAACAACCTGGATGTCCAGAAATTTGCCTGCAGCAATCTATGTCCTGATGTTATTGTATGTGATCATCACAACCAATCAATTAAATTCAATAGCAGTCTGAAAAACTATATTATAATTAATCCCAGAACCGGGAATTCAAAATATCCATTTAAAAATCTAAGCGGAGCCGGAGTAACTTTTAAATTCATTATAGGTACCTTAAGGGAACTGGAAGAAACTTTTAAGTATAAATTCAAAAAAGATTATCTGACCAAACTACTTGATCTGGTTGCCGTATCAATTATTGCCGATCTGATGCCTGTGATAGATGAGAACAGGGTAATGGTAAAAAAGGGTCTGGAAATAATTAAAGAAACTGTAAACCCCGGATTAAGAGAAATGATAAATAAGGTACTGGGAGATAAGAAAAATATCAGTGAATATGATATTGGATTTATTATAGCGCCAAGGTTAAATGCAGCAGGCAGAATAAAGAATGCAAAAAGCAGTTTTGATCTTTTAAGCTTTGGCAAGGACAATAAAAAGGAGATCATAGAAGAACTCAGCGGTTTTAATGAAGAAAGGCAGAATATTCAAAAAAGCATATTGGATGAAATAATTAAGAATAATGATTTTAAGAAAATTGTAAAAGAAAATAAAATATTTATAGATAAATCAAAAACCTGGAACGAAGGAGTGCTGGGGATAGTAGCTTCCAGTATTGTAAAAATGTTTAATATCCCCGCCATCTTATTTAAAGAGATTAAAGGTAAGCTTAAAGGTTCAGGAAGAAGTATGGATAAATTTGATTTATATGGAAATCTGGTCCCTATTAAAGGATTATTTGAAAATTTTGGGGGACACAGGGCTGCCTGCGGATTAAGCATGAAAGAATCAAATTTTAAAAGTTTCTACCGGAAGATGCTGGAAATTGCGGGGAATAAAATTAAAAAAAACGATATTGAAAAAAAATTTTTATACGATCTTGAAATAAACTTCAAAGATATAAACAATAATATTATAAAGGAATTTGATCTATTAAAGCCCTTTGGAATAAAAAATCCCGAACCTGTTTTTATAACCAGGGACTGTATTGTTCTGGATTTTCATTATATATCAGGAGAAAAACATGTGAAATTAAAGTTAAAAAATGATAAAAAACTGTTTGATGCTGTATTTTTCAGAATAGATGATGAGAAAAAGGAAAAGATAGTAGTGGGAAAAAAGATTAATATATTATATAAGGTCAGGCAAAATATATGGAAGGGCTTAAAATCTACACAGCTGACAATAATAGACTTATTTTAGAGAAGTTGAAAATGTTTTATAATGGTATCAAGTTTTAAAAAAGCACTAAAAAAAATGGGCCCAAGATTGAACAAAAAAGTAAGTAAAATAAATACTGATGATGTATATAAAAGATTGGTAAAGAAAATCAAAGCATATAACCCCGGTATAGATGAAGAGCTGCTGAATAAGGCTTATCAAACTTCAAAAAAATATCATAAAGATCAGTACAGGAAATCAGGAGAACCTTTCATAATACATCCTCTGGAAGTAGCAGGGATACTGGCCGATATCGAATTGGATCAGACCTCCATTGTATCGGCAATTCTTCATGATGTAATAGAGGATACGGATTACAGCCCGGAAATGGCCAAAAAAGATTTTGGGCAAAAAACTGCAAATATTATAAATGGAGTTACAAAATTAGATAAAATAATTTTTGACAGCAAGGAAGAACAGCAGGTCAGCAATATAAGAAAAATGATAATTGCCATGTCTGAAGATGTAAGGATAATACTGGTAAAGCTTGCCGACAGGCTCCATAATATGAGGACATTATCACCCCTGGAAGAGAAAAAGAGACATATAAACTCAATGGAAACCCTGGAAGTTTATGTACCCATTGCGCACAGATTGGGAATATATCAAATAAAATCAGAACTGGAGAATTTATGTTTTAAATACCTGTATCCCAAAGAGTACGAAAAGATGAGGAATATGTTTGATGAAAAACTAGAAGAAAGGAAATCATTAATCAATGAAGCTATTAAGGTCGTAAATAAAAAACTAAAGGAAGTAAAAATCTCTGCAGATATTAGCGGCAGGATTAAAACTTATTACAGCGTTTATAATAAAATAACCAAGCAGAACAGGAAATTTGAAGATATATACGACATAATTGCTATCAGGATTATAGTGGATGATGTAAAAAATTGTTATGCAGTACTGGGTATAATACATTCGCTATGGAAGCCGGTACCGGGAAGATTTAAAGACTTTATTGCCAATCCCAAGTTTAATATGTATCAATCCCTCCATACTACTGTTATCGGATTAAAAGGCAAACCCTTGGAAATACAAATAAGGACGTTTGAGATGCATAAGTTTTCGGAGTACGGAATTGCGGCGCACTATAAATATAAGGAAGGCGGCTTTAAAAAACTGGACGGCTTTGATAAGAGAGTGGCATGGATAAGACAGATACTGGACTGGCAGAAGGAATTAAAAGATCCCCAGGATTACATGGAATCATTAAAGCTGGATTTGTTTGAGGAAGAAGTATTCGTATTTACTCCCAAGGGTAAGGTGGTGAATTTACCCAGAGGTGCAACCACCATTGATTTTGCATATCAGATACATACCGATGTGGGACATAATATTATAGGTTCCAAAATAAACGGGAAAATGGTTCCTATTGAAACTGTCCTGGGGAATGGTGACATAGTTGAAATAATCGTTTCCAAGACTAAAAAAGGACCCAGTAGAGACTGGCTTAATGTAGTCAAGACTTCGAGGGCAAGGAATAAGATAAAACAATGGTTCAGCAAAGAGCAAAGACAGGAAACTTATAGTGTGGGAAGGGATATGGTATTAAAAATTTTAAGGAAAAACGGCCTTTCTTTTAAAAGCGTGTCTGCTGAAATCTTTGAGAAATTGGCCAGGGAAATGAACTTTGATAAGGCGGATACACTGTTCCGAAGCATTGGTTCCCATAAAGTTTCAGCACATCAGGTTTTTACCAAAATAGTGAAAAACTTAAATCAGGAAAAACCTGCAAAAGAGCTAACCATTGAAGACATACACAAAAAAGAAGCCGAAGGCAAAGAAAGCAGCGGTATCAGGGTTAAGGGAATGGAAGAAATGCTGGTGACTATTGCAAGATGCTGCAATCCGGTTCCGGGCGACAGCATAGTAGGATATATTACCAGAGGAAAAGGGATTTCAGTTCATAGAATAGATTGCAATAATGTTAATACTTTAATGAGTTCGGAGAAACAAAGGTTCATCGAAGTTGAATGGGACAAAAAAGCTCCATATAAATTCAATGCTGAAATACAGATTGAGGCTCTGGACAGAACCAAACTGCTCCGGGATATCACTAACGTCATAAGCGAGTATGATTTAAACATACTCAGAGCTCATTCATCCAGGATAGATAAAAGCGGGCATGTAAAATTCAGATTTTTAATAGAAA
>CAZHOY010000035.1:0-10794 GCA_964534695.1 uncultured Actinomycetota bacterium
TTTATTTTCTTTAGGTATATTAATAAAAACATTTAAAATTTTCAAAGGTCTTTTTGTATGGGTTACAATTTCTTAAAAGTGGAAGAACCTAAAAAGTATGAAGAAATAAGCTCTCTTGCTGCTGGCGGCTTAAAGATTCCTGATTATGTGGAGAAGACGGTTGGTAAAATACTGAGTAAAATAAAATCAGGCGGGGATAAGGCATTAATAGAGTTCTGCAGGCAGTTTGACCGCCTGGAGGCTAAGAGTATTGATGATGTTAAAGTGAAAGATGTAGAGATTAAGTCGGCTTTTAGAAGGGTTAAAAGAGATATACCCGGCCTGGTTGAAGCGCTGGAAGTCAGTTATAAAAATATAAAGGATTATCATACCGCTCAGTTCAAAAAAGAGTCAGGCTCCTGGATTATAAGGCCTGATAGGGGTAAGGAAATCGGGCAGGTCCTGCGCCCCCTGAAAAGAGTGGGCATATATATACCCGGAGGAAGATATATGTATCCCTCTTCAATGCTTATGACCGTAGTTCCTGCAGTAATAGCGGGGGTAAAGGAAATTATAATCTGTACCCCTCCTCAATCCGATGGAAATTTAAATCAGGTTTTACTGTATCTCTGCGGAAAATTAAAAATTAAAGAGGTTTATAAAATTGGAGGGGCACAGGCAATAGCAGCTCTGGCTTACGGTACGGAAAGCATTGAAAAGGTGGATAAGATAGTTGGTCCCGGCAATATCTATGTTACTGCAGCTAAAAAGAAAGTATTTGGTGATGTGGGAATTGACAGCTTGGCCGGACCAAGTGATATAACCATTCTGGCTGATGATTCTGCCAGTCCTGATTTTATTGCAGCTGATATGATTTCGCAGGCCGAACATGATCCTGATTCCAGGAGTATATTGTTATCAACCAGCCTGGATACGGCAATAAAAGTTATTGGAGAGATTTATAACTGTCTTGATTCACTTGTAAAAGAATATGGTGATAAAGTAAATATAAAAGTAATTTTAGGTTCGCTTAAAAATAATTGCAGGATTATCTTTAACCGTAGAGAAGATTGGCTCATTGGAATTTGCAATGTAATAGCTCCGGAGCATCTGGAAATAATGGTAAGGGATGCAAAAAAAGTTTTAAAGAAAATAAGGAACGCAGGAGCAATATTTATAGGCCGGTACTGCCCGGTGGCAGTTGGAGATTACATAGGAGGCACCAATCACGTTATTCCCACCGGCGGTAATGCAAGATTTTCTTCTCCGCTGGAGGTGCATGATTTCTTAAAAAGGAGCAGTACCGCTTTTTATAATAAGAGTGCGTTAAAGAAAGAAAAAAATTTTATTAAAACCATAGCTGAATTTGAAAAATTATTTGCTCATGGGAACTCTGTGGGGGTAAGGTTTGAGAACAATAAGGGTTAAAAAATGAATATAAAAATTAAAGAATGGGTTCTGGATATGCCTGAATATATTTCAGGCAGAACCATAGAAGAAATAAAAAAGGAGTATAATCTAAAGAGGGTTTACAAGTTGGCTTCTAATGAAAATCTATACGGTCCCCATCCCGGAGTACTGGAAGAAATCTGCAGCAGTCTGAAAGATATTAAATTTTATCCTGACAGTGAATGCAGACAGATAAAGAGGAAAATCGGTGAGAAGTATGAGGTAGACACCGATTCTATAATTATGGGAAACGGTACGGATCAGATTATTGAGATGATCTGCGACAGTTTTGTAAGTCCTGGAGATAATATTGTAATCGCAGATCCCACTTTTTTAATTTACGAAAAATCAGCTTTAAAATGCGGCGGGAAAGCAATTAAAGCTCCTTTAAAAGAATTCAATCAGGATGTAGAAATGCTGGTGAAATCTGTAAATAATGGGACAAAAATTTTATTTCTGACCAATCCGCACAATCCTACCGGTTCCAATATAAGCAAGGGAGAGTTTGATTATGTTATAAAAAATATTAAAGAAGATATATTGCTGGTTATGGATGAAGCTTACAGTGAGTATATGCTGGATGGGGAAAAGATTGATACTGTAAAATACCTGTCCGGATACGGCAATCTTGTAATACTAAGAACATTTTCAAAAATCTACGGCCTGGCCGGGCTGCGAATCGGATATGGTATATCCGACAGTTCAATTATTTCTGTGCTGAATAAAATAAGGCTTCCGTTCAATATAAACTCATTGGCGCAGAAAGCTGCTGCTGCAGCGTTGGAAAATGAATCTTATGTAAAAGAAGTAAGAGAAAAAATATATAGGGAAAAAAATAGATTTTATGATATTCTAACGAAAGATAGAGTGGGTTTTATTAGATCATACGCAAATTTTATATTAATTAATACAGGTGAAAATAGTGATATGATAGTGGAAGAACTGCTTAAAGAAGGATTTATAGTAAGACCGGGAAAGAATCTTGGAGTACCGGGATATATCAGGGTTACTGTAAGTTTACCGGAAATAAATATAAAATTTTTAACTGCTTTTATAAAAATATTTAAGGATCTATACAAGAAAGAAAAGGTATGACAGATGGAAACTGTTGTTACCGGTAAGGGAACCGAGGTTAAATTCGGATTGGATCTACCCACAGTTATCATAGCTGAAAGGATTAATCCTACGGGGAGAAAGTCTCTGGCAGAGGAATTAAAGCAGGGTAAATTTGATATTGTAAGAGAGGATGCTGTAAAGCAGACCAGAGCAGGTGCGCATATAATTGATATAAATGTAGGAGCAGCCGGTGTGGATGAAGTCGAAATACTACCGGAGGCGGTTAAGGCGGTTATGGAAGTGGCCGATCAACCTCTCTGCCTGGATTCTGCAAATCCAAAGGCACTGAAGGCAGCACTGGATGTTTATCCGTATAAGGCTCTTATCAATTCAGTGAATGGTAAAGAAGAATCGCTGGAAGAGGTATTGCCTATGGTAAAAGATAGCGGAAGTGCGATAATATGTCTTACCATGGATGAGGATGGCATTTCGTATAGTGTTGAAAAGAGATTTGAAATCGCGAAAAAAATAATAAACAGAGCTGAATCTATAGGGATAAAAAGAGAAGATCTGGTATTTGATTGTCTGGTTATGGCTAATGCCACAAATACCGATTCAGCCAGGGTTACACTGGAAACCCAACGGAAAATTGCAGGGGAATTCGGGGTATCAATTACGGGCGGCTATTCTAATATCAGTTTTGGAATGCCGGATAGAGACCAGCTTAATATTTACTTTATAACCATGGGTATTGCCAATGGCTTATGCGCTCCCATAGCTGATCCTTTAGTGAACGGCCTTTCAGAGGCAATAAAGGCGGCGGACTTTCTTGCCGGCAGGGATCCCTACGGTATGAATTATATATCTAACTATAGAAAATAATTCTTTTTTATTTTATAATTTATTATTATTTAATATACAGGAGAAAAAAAAATGGCAAAGGTTATTCTAAAAAACTTAACCAAAAAATTTGATGAGGTAACAGCTGTAAATAGTATAAACGATACTATTGAAGACAGGGAATTTGTAGTATTGGTAGGACCATCCGGCTGTGGAAAAACTACTACACTGCGTATGATAGCGGGCCTGGAAGAGGTAACCGAGGGTGAGATTTATATTGGAGACAGGCTGGTTAACAATATCGCCCCCAAGGATAGGGACATAGCCATGGTTTTTCAAAATTATGCTCTTTATCCCCATTTTAATGTCTATGACAACATGGCATTTGGGCTGAGACTGCGAAAGACTCCAAAACCGGAAATTGAAAAAAGAGTAGGAGAAGTAGCAAGAATCTTAAAGATAGAGGATCTGCTTAAAAGAAGGCCCAAGCAGCTTTCCGGAGGGCAGAGGCAGAGAGTTGCTTTAGGCAGAGCTATTGTGAGGGATCCAAAAGTATTTTTAATGGATGAACCACTGTCCAATCTGGATGCAAAACTCAGGGTTCAGATGAGGACGGAGATTGCAAAACTGCATGAGAGGCTTAATGCCACCATAGTTTATGTGACCCATGATCAGACCGAAGCAATGACCATGGCAGATAAAATTATCATCCTAAAAGACGGAATAGTACAGCAGACCGGCAAACCCCAGGAAGTGTATGATCATCCTGTTAACATGTTTGTAGCAGGATTTATAGGGAGCCCCGCAATGAATTTCTTAGATGTTACCGTGACCGGCCAGATGACTTTTAAAAGCAATATATTTGAACTTGGCGCGTCTGACAGGATTAAAAAATTGATTAAAGACAACAATCTCATTGGGAAAGAAATAGTACTTGGAATCAGGCCCGAGGATTTAGAGGACAGCGATTTTATACAACAAGATGTATTAAAAAGTAATACCATCAGGGCAAACGTTGAGGTTACTGAGCCAATGGGTGCGGAAATTTATGTATATGTTGATATTGAAGGAGTGCTTATAACAGCCAGAGTTAGTCCCAGATCTAAATATAGAAGTGGCGAAAAAGCAATACTGCATGTAGATATTGATAAAATACATATGTTCGATAAAAAAACGGAAAAGGTATACGAGTATATTTAGAATCGTTTATAAAGTAAAAATTCCAGCCGTTCGCCTTAAAGTAACTGAAATCAAATATCCTTTCGATTTAAAACATAGCGGCACTCATTAAGACAATTTGTGTTTGGAATAATATCTGTAGTTTATTACAGAGCAGGTACTATATGTAAGAGTAGTAAGAGGCTTGGATGGGTGCAAAGAAGCAAGATGATAAAAAATTCAAAAAAGATTTTATTTTTAGTAATGCAGCAGCATCTTAACAAATAGAAAAAAGCTGCTGCTGAGTATGGTAGAACTTCTTCTATATGCTATACTTTTTTCAAAATTCCTGTGAAAATATACATTGGGCATGCAGTTGATATTGTGTGCGACCATTACTGCAGATATTAAGAATATATAAAATTAATGAAAGGAAATAGGAACTGACGCATATAGATTCTCAGTTTCATGGCCCAGGATTTTCCCTGGAAAAGGCAAATAATTCAAGAGGAATGGACTTTTATAAATCATGTTTTCAGCAGTCGGAGATGGGTAATTTCGAGTGGCGGTTTGGTATAGGCGCGGGCAGTATTGTAATAAAGAATATTTTTCAAATGTACTGGCTACGGGAAATCTATGCAGAATTATCAGGTAAACAATCTAAATAAGTTAAATTTTGATTATTTTGGTCTTCTCTTGAAATTTGAGCACATACTAAATTCATTAATTATTCTTTAGTATAATTACTTCTTAAATATAGTGAGGATAGTTGGTCTATTCTTTTTTCCAAGTTAAAGATTTTTTCTCTATTGAATTCTGCTTATGCTTCTAAATTTAGATTTTCTTTGATACTATTATTTAATAATTTGTCCATAAATGTACCCATGATATAAATTGATAAAAATGTGTACGTGTGTCGAAGGGGTAGTTACGAAAATTATTTTTAAAAGATCGGATCAATAAAAGGATGAAGTAATAATGAAGTACGGTTATTTTGACGACAGGAATAAAGAATATGTAATTACCAATCCCAAGACGCCGGTTAAGTGGATTAATTATATCGGAACTCTTGATTTCGGCGGTTTTGTGGACCATACAGGTGGCGCTTTGATATGTAAAGGTGACCCTTCACTAAACCGGATTGTGAAATATATTCAGCAGATGCCCTCATCGGAATTTAAAGGTGAGACTTTATACCTACGGTTCAAGCTGGGGAAAGGATATAAAATATTTTTTATTTTTTTTGTACCTACACTGGATTTATATGATTTTTATGAATGTCATATCTGTCTTGGTTATAGCCGCATAATCTCAGAATTTTACGGGATAAGGACAGAATGCACCATATTTGTCCCTGTAGATGATACAAGAGAAATTCGTGAAGTAAATATTACCAACAAAACCGGTAAGGATATGGAAATAGATGCCGTTAGTGTAGTGGAGTATACACACTTTGACGCCATGAAGCAGTTTAATAACGCCGACTGGGTTCCCCAGACAATGCAGTCGCGCTGCATCAGTGAAAAGAATGGGCGGCTAACCCTGATTCAATATGCTTTCATGCGCAGAGAAACCAATGTTAACTTCTTTACTTCAAGTTACCCAATTTCTTCTTTCGAGTCTGATAGAAAGCGATTTCTGGGTGATAATGAATATGGAACCTGGTCAAATCCGCTATCGCTTCAAATGGAGGAACTGGGCAATTATGAGGCAAACCGGGGTAATAACATAGGCGCTCTCCTGCATCATCTGGGAAGCATTAAATCCGGTGAGACAAAGAGCTTTACTACACAGCTGGGTCAGGAACAGAGTTTTGAAAAGGCCAGGCCCGGAATTGAGAAATATAGAAATCCGGAAGCGGTTAAAAAAGCGCTTGATGAAATAAGCGGTTTCTGGAGTGGATTTTTATCCAGGATGCAGGTGGAAACACCTGATCCCAACATAGATAGTATGCTCAATATCCATAATCCCAGGCAGTGCTTTATCACCAAAAACTGGTCTCGCTATCTTTCATATTACCAGCTGGGGATAGGTACCCGGGGTATCGGTTTCCGTGACGGTTCCCAGGATGTGATGGGAGTAATTGACCGCATACCGGAAGAATCTAAAGAACTGTTAAAATGGCTAATGATGGTCCAGAGAAAAAGCGGCAATGCAATGCATAGCTTTAATCCGTTAACTATGGAAGCATCAAAGGGAGAAACAGGGGACTGGCCGGACCGGCCACAATACTATGGCGATGACCATCTCTGGATTATACTGGCTGTGACTGCCTATTTAAAGGAAACCGGAGATATGAAGTTTCTAAAAGAAGTAATTCCCTATTACGAGAAAGACAAAGACAGTCAACATCAGGAAAGTGGAACAGTTATGGACCATATGAAACGGGCTCTAAGTTTTACCAGTAATGATAAAGGTCAGCATGGTCTCCCGCATCTCGGTTTCGCAGATTGGAATGATACGGTTAACCTTCGGACCGGTTCGGAATCTCTGTTTAATACCCATCTTTATGGGAAGGGTCTTTTAGAAATGGTCGAGCTCTGTAACTATCTGGGGGATACGGCTGAAGCGGAGTCCTATAAGGCTGAGTATGATAGATTAAAAGAAACGTTTAATCAGACATGCTGGGATGGAGAATGGTACGTCCGTTATTTTGACTCTGATGGCACACCATTGGGCTCTCATAAAAATGAGTATGGAAAAATTTATCTCAACGCCCAGTCGTGGCCTTTAATATCAGGGATGGCTTTAACAGATAGGGCAGAAAAAGCTCTGGATTCACTAAATAAGCTCCTAAATACCCCTAAAGGAGTTAAAGTCAGTTGGCCCGGTTTTGATGGTTATGACCGGACTAGGGGCGGTATTACCACCTTCCCCCCCGGGGCAAAAGAAAATGGGGGTATCTTTCTGCACACCAATCCCTGGGTAGTGATTGCTGAGACCATACTAGGGCACGGAGAGCGGGCTTATGAATATTTTAGTCAAATAAATCCGGCCGCTAAAAATGATATTGTAGATGAATATGAGTGCGAACCATATGTTTACGCTCAGAATATTCTGAGTGATGAGCACCCCCAATTCGGACTTGGCCGTAACAGCTGGCTTACCGGGACAGCCTCATGGATGTATCAAGCCGGTACCAGGTTTATACGGGGTATCAGGCCATGTTATAATGGTTTAGAAATTGACCCATGTATTCCCAAAAAGTGGGACAGCTTTAAAGGTCTCCGTAAGCATAAAGATGCCAGTGAGAACATTGAAGTAAAAATTCGGAAGCATATTAATAGGGGAATATCTCAGCTTAAAGTAGACGGCAAGGAAATAAACGGTAATATAGTTCCTGTTTTTAGAGACAATAAATATCATTCCATAGAAGCAGTGATAGGGTAACATTCTCTTCATAGAGCATAATTGCAAATAATTTAACAAGATGTAGTGTTGGGGAAGATAGGGTCATATTTACTATTTTTTTCTGAAAGTGAAGCAACTGAACAGAAAGTCTCTTTTAAATATAGTTATTATTTCTTAATATCTAAAAGCTTAACTATTTTATAACTCTATTTTTTATTAAATCCTTATACCATAATGCGCTGTTTTTCAGTATCCTATCCTGTGTTTTATAATCTACATAGATAATTCCAAATCTCTTTGAGTATCCTTGCTGCCACTCAAAATTATCTATTAAGGACCATAAAAAATACCCTCTTATATCCATTCCTTTTTGGTTTAATTCAGCAACTTTTAGTAAGTGTCTCTTTAGATAATCTATTCGTTTAATATCATGCACTTCTCCTCTTTTTAATAATCTGTCATCAAATGCAGCACCATTCTCTGTAATATAAATTGGTATTTTTGTATACTCATTTCTTAACCTTAATATAAGATTATATAAGGCTTCCGGTACTATTTCCCAGTCCATTTCAGTTCTGGCAAAATTACCATGAGCTCCCTTAAATTTTAACTCTGAATCCTGTGAAAACTTTATTAGCTCACGGGTATAATAATTTACTCCTAAAAAATCATTTTTAGTTGATATTTTTTTTAAGTCACCATCTTCTACAAAATTAAAATCAGTTATAAGTTCTTTATATATTTCTTTCATGTCTTCAGGATACGAGGCTTTAAAAAGAGGGTCTAAAAACCACTTGTTATAATGACCGTCAAGTATGGATGATGCTTTTATATCCTCTTCGGAGCTAGAGGCAGGATATGATGGGATCAGATTAAGAGTTATTCCAATTTTACTATTTTTAAAATTAAATCTTCTAAATTCTTCCACTGCAACTCCATGAGAAAGTAAAATATGGTGCGCCACTATGAGAGCTTCCTTTAAATCCTTATGTCCAGGAGCATGTTTACCCCCATAATAACTAAAAATTGATGAACAGAGCGGTTCATTATGAGTTATCCATAGCCTTACGGAATCATTAAGCTCCTTAAATACTTTTGTAGCATATTCTCCGAACCACTTAGCTGAGTCCTTATTTAACCAGCCACCCATATTATATAGCCATACTGGTAAATCCCAATGATACAGGGTAACAACTGGTTTTATATTTCTTTTATTCAACTCATTTACCAATCTCTTATAAAATTCCATTCCTTTTGGATTAAACTTTCCTTTTTCTGGGAAAATCCTGGGCCATGAAATTGAAAATCTATATGCATCAATACCTATTTGTTCCATTATTTCCACGTCTTCTTTATATCTATGATAATGATCACAGGCATTATCACCAGTATCTCCCCTGTAAGTTTTCCCAGGAGTTTTTGAGAATATATCCCATATGGAAGGAGTCCTTCCGTCCTCATTAACAGCCCCTTCTATCTGATAGGATGATGTTGCAGTACCAAATAAAAAATTATCTTCAAATTTTATTGTCATTTCTTTTCACCATTATTAAAATACTAATTAAATAATTTATAAAAATTATTTAAAAGTTTAATTTATATTACTTTTTAATTACCCAAAACTACATTAACTTCTACTTCTTTATCCTTTTTATTAAAGGGAATTAAATTTCCCTTTATCAACTTTCCATTTATAGTTAAACTTTTTACCCCTTTACTAACTCCTTCAGGATTCTTTACCGTAATATGATATCTTACTCCCCGGAATAAGCGGGCCACATTGAACTCTTTCCATTTCTTCGGAATACAGGGATCTACTAACAAACCTTCGTAATCAGGCTTAACACCCAGAATTGCCTGAGAAATATTTATGAAGGCCCAGGCCGCCGTACCGGTAAGCCAGGAATTTTTTGCCTCACCGAAAGTAGGAGCATCCCGGCCGGCAATCGTTTGACTATAGCAGTATGGTTCACAGCGATAGGTCTCTATGGTACCCTCTTTGGTACTGGGGCATATACGCAGATAATAATCGAAGGCTTTATCGCCGTTCCCAAGAATAGTCTCTGCTATGGATATCCATGGATTATTATGACAGAATATACCGGCATTTTCTTTATATCCCGGTGGATAAGAAGAAATTTCTCCCAGGTTCAGATAATAATGGGAATATGCGGGCTGGTTTAAAACTATCCCATTGGGAGTGGCCAGATATTTCTCTACACTATCCAGAGCATTACGGGCCATTCCATTTTCCAGGCCCAAGCCGCCCATGATGCACCAGCCCTGTGGCTCAATAAATATCTTTCCTTCCTCACATTCTTTAGATCCCACTTTATTTCCATAATAGTCATAGGCCCTAAGGAACCACTCTCCATCCCATCCCGATGTATCAACAGCTTTTTTTACAAGTTCATATCCCTTATTGATTTCATTAATTTTCTCTTCAGCGCCAATCTGCCGCAAGAGTGCAGTCAGCTCACGGCAAACATAGAGAAACATTCCCGCAATCATAACCGATTCTGCTGCTCCACCGGGCCTGTCTCCGTAATTCTGGAAACTTTCTCCGGGGTGCCTTGAGAAACAATTCAGGTTCAGACAATCATTCCAGTCTGCATGGCCTATAAGGGGGAGGTTATGGGGTCCCAGATTTTTAAGAGTATAACCTATAGAGAGGAAAAGATGGTCGAGGAGAGTAGCCTTGCCGTCGGGAATATCCGAATAGCTAACAGTTTCATTAAGGATTGAGAAGTCTCCGGTTTCCTTGATATATGCACAGGTGGAAACTATGAGCCATAATGGGTCATCATTAAATCCTCCGCCTACATCTTTATTTCCCTTCTTGGTAAGCGGCTGGTATTGATGGTAGGCTCCTCCGTCTTCAAATTGAGTGGAAGCAAGGTCTATCAGCCTTTCCCTTGCTCTTTCAGGGACCTGGTGCACAAATCCAAGCAAATCCTGGTT
>CAZHOY010000036.1:0-10728 GCA_964534695.1 uncultured Actinomycetota bacterium
AATATACACATTGGTTTTTTTAATAAGCATCAGCTTTTTATTAGTGCCTTATGTTTTATACAAGGGAAATAGATATGACAATTATTCTATAGCCAGAGGTTTCAACAATACCACCTTTTACAGAATTTTTAGACTAAGTGACAATCCAATAAAGCCAGAGAATGGGCCATATACACGAAAATTAATTGAAATAATAAAAAATAATATATTAAATACAGATATTTATAAAAATTATAATGTCAGCCTTGATGATTTTTTAGAATACAAACCAAACAGCAGATTTACTAGTGACATCATTGCTATTACTGATATTAAAGAAGGCTGGGTTTCTAATTATAACTTACTAGCACATGTTTCTTTAGAATATATTAAGTCAAACCCATCAAAGTTTCTAAAATTATATACAAGGGATTTTATATATTTAATGACTGCAAATCCCGATATGCCTGATATCCCTACCAATAATGACTCCTACATCATAAATAAAAATGACAATAACCTTCAAGAACTAACAGAAGGAGAAATGATTCCTCATCCCAACATCTGGTGGCCTGCAACCAGGCCTGATAGCAATTTACCAACACCAGAAGAAGAAAATCTATTAAACCAGAAATGCAGACTTTTAGCTGATAAATTCTTTAAAACTCAGGGCAATAAAACTATAGGAAAAATTTTTAATTACATCTGGGAATCAATAAATATTTCCACATTTTATTTATGGATATTAGGCTTTATTGGTATTTTTCTTTCTAAAAACAAGCAAAGATTATATTTAATTACCCTGGTTTCCATATTTTTTATTTATATCGGAGGAACACTACAAGGAACGATGCCCTGGCTTAGATATAGATTACCTTTGGATCCAATATTGTTAATACTGGGAATATCAGGCTTATCTTTGTTAATTAGTAAATTTCGTAATAGAAAAACTGTATAATAACAAAATTATAAATCTAAAAGTTGTTAAGTAACTCCTACCAACTTAACTAAGCATGATAACTCCTCTAATTAAATATCAGTAAGCACCACTTCCACGAATTATCTTCATAATTGTTAGAATTACTATTTTGAGTTCAAGCCAGATTGACCAATTCTGTATATAATATAAATCCAGTTTAATTCTCTCTTCATAATTAATATCACTTCTCCCACTAACCTGCCAGAGTCCAGTAATACCCTGACTCACCTGCATTCTTTTCTTTTCCCAATCTTCCAGTTGATCTCCCTCTTCGATAGCCAGTGCCCTGGGACCTATAACACTTAATTCACCCTTCATAACATTTATGATTTGCGGTAACTCATCAATAGAGGTCTTTCTTAAAAAACGCCCGATACGGGTTATTCTCGGGTCATCCTTGATCTTAAAATCACCTTTTCTATTGTATATTTTCTTTATATATTTTTTCTCTTTATCGGCACCGGCTCTCATAGTCCTGAATTTATAAACCTTAATTTTCTTAAAGTTTTTACCATATCTTTGCTGTGTGTATAGCACAGGTCCTTTAGAATCAACCTTTATTAAAATTCCAAGTACAGGATATAACAATATAAAAATAGCAAATAAAATTATTCCTATTGAATAATCAATCATAGATTTTAGGACTTTATCAATTGTTTTTATTTCAACTTTTTGAATCTGGATTAATGGGACACCCATGTAATCAAACATTTTCATCCTTGACACTGAAAATTCAAATAAAGAAGGTGACATTTGAACTTCTATATTAAGATTACCTATCTTATCCAGAAGAGTCAGGATATCAAAATACTTTAATTTGGGAGAAGAAATTATTATCCTATCAATATTACGTTTTTTAACTATTAACTCCAGGTCACTTAATGTACCCAATACTTTTATATTTTTATAACCATCAAACTCGCCGGGGTTTTCCTTACTATATTTATCACCGATAAATCCAATAACTTTGATTCTCTCAATCATGCTTTTATTAAAAGTGTGGGCAATCCTTTTACTCTCCTCGTTTATACCGATAATTGCTACGTTTGTTCTTATTCCTATTTTAGACAGAAGTATAAAAAACAATCTTTTTACAATAGTCCTGCTTATTATTATCAGGACTATTGAAATCAACGTTGAATAAACAAGCCATATACGGGAAAGCTGATAACCTTCTCTATTAAAGTAGTAATTAAACATTATGATTAAAAAAATACTGATAGTAACGCTTGAAGCGACGCCTTCATTTTCACCCATCCCCTTGTATAAATTTCTAAAACTATATAATTTTCTTAAACCAAAGATGATAACAATTGAAAGTATTCCTACAACTGAATAGATAAAATAATATTTAAGATTTACTCCCAAAACCTCATAGGACTCCACCCTGAACTTTAATATAAAAGATAATAGAAATGACAAACACAGAAATATCAGATCACTTAAAAAAAGAATGATCCCAAAAAATAATTCTCTTTTTTTATAATCTTTACTAATTAAACTCTTATTCAAAATCTACTCCCTTATGAACTTATTCCAAATAAGTTTTACAATACTCCTGATATTTTTCTTCAATGAATTTTTTTAGGTCATTTTCAAATCTTTCTCTGTTAAATCTTAAAGAATTTTCTCTTATTTTATGACAATCAAATTTACCGGTATTGGATTCAAAACTTTCTATAACACTGGCAAGCTCTTTATAATCCTGCTTATAAAAGAACAGTCCGGTCTTACCTTCAATAACTGTCTCCAAGAGTCCCCCTCCGCCAAAGCCGATTACCGGAGTCCCGCTTGCCTGAGCTTCAACAGGAGTGATACCAAAATCCTCCTCACCGGGGAAAATAAAAGCTTTCGCATTGGCATAATACTGCCTCAAACTTTCACCGGATTGCCATCCCAAAAACTTTATATTTGAATCTGCAATTTTCTTCAGTTTCCTGTATTCCTGACCCTCTCCTATTATAATAAGTTCCTTTTTCAATTCATTAAAAGCTCTTATTGCAAGATCTATCCTCTTATATGAAACCAGCTGGCTGACCACCAGATAATAATCCTGTTTTTTAGTCTCAAATATCATACCTTCTACATCAACAGGCGGGTAAATTACTGTAGAATCCCGTCTGTAGTATTTTAATATCCTTTTTTTTACATTATTTGAATTACTGATGAAATAATCTACCCTGGCAGCAGTAGCCAGATCCCATACTCTCAAGTAGTTAAAAAATATCTCTATTATTTTCCTTTTTAAAAACCTTATATTTTCATTCTTTAAATAATCAAAGTACATATTCCATAGATATCTCATAGGAGTATGGCAATAACAGAAGTGACAGGTTTCCGGCTTGGTTAAAACTCCTTTTGCAATACCCGATTCACTGCTGATTACAATATCATAATCGGACAGATTAAATTGCTCTATAGCAATTGGCATAAATGGCAGATAGGTCTGGTATTTTTTTCTGGCAAAAGGAAGCTTCTGGATAAAGGAGGTAAATATTTTATGATGATTTATTGATTCTGCAATCTTACTTTTATCATACACCAGGGTGAAAATATCCATATCAGGAAAGAGATTACAGATGGACTGCACCACCTTTTCACCGCCTCTCATTCCGGTCAGCCAGTAATGCACCAGAGCTATCTTTTTATTATTCAATAACATTTTTTAATATTCTTTTCTTATATGCCTTTAGGCTTTATTTTCAACTACTGCCCAGATCTCACCAAATTGTATGGAATAATTATTGATTTTTAGCCCTGCTTTTTCTAATTCCATAACAAAACTTTCAACTGTATATTCTATTTGGTGAGTCTTATCCAATCTATATTCAATCCCCAGCTTCCTCTTATATAAAACGACCCAGCTTCTATTTAGCGTAGGGATTCTTATCAAAAATTTCCTTCCCAGCCCTTTTATTTTTTTCAAGAATTTAATTCTGTTTTTAATATGTTCTAAAACATTTGACATTATTATCACATCAAATTTCTGTCTGAACTGCCAGCTTATTATATCTCCGCAAATATACCCTATATTATCCAATAAAAAGTTTTTCTTTGCATCCCTGATTTTATTCTCATCAATATCTATTCCAACTACACTCTTTGCCCTTTTTGCTACATCATAAGCAACCAAGCCGTTCCCGCATCCAACATCTAAAATAGTATCATCAGGATTAATATTATTTAAAAAGAAATCATGATACTTCATCAATCTATGTTTTGGGTGGATCCCTTTTTCCAGTATAACTGCGTACTTTGAAATACCACTATAAATATGGTTATCAAGGATAAGCAAAAACTTAATAATTCTGAATATTATTCTATCTTTAATTTTTGTTATAAACCTGATTACAAACCTCCAATTTCCTGTTTTATCTTACCCCAAATCTCCGGTTACTCCTTAAAAACCAGATCAAAAGAATTATGAAAGTAAAGAATTCAGTCAAGGTTAGGGCAATAATTATTCCATAAATTTTAAGAAACGGAATAAAAACAGCCAGAAATGCCAGCTTCATAACATCAGTAGTGGTATTTAATTTAAAAAAACTGCTTCCACTCCCCTGATACTTGCACATATATTTTATAGTCAGATCAACCGGCATAAAGATTATTGGAAGAAGCATCAATCTCCCGTATCTTATTATCTCCAGATCTTCAACCTTAAAAAAGACTCTTAGAAGTACAGGAATTAATAACCAGAATAATCCTATGATAATCAGTCCACTAATAAATATGACAAATAGATATTTCTTTAAAATTCTTCTATTTTCTTTTTCGTCATATGAAGCCAGTTTCATTGTGGGTACACTTATAAATGTTTTTAAAGAGTCTTTTATAAAGGTGGGGACAATATGAGCTATACTATAAACACCTACCGTAAATGAAGTTGATATGGCACCAAGAATAATTCGTTCGATATTTGTTGCTATTACTGATACCACACTGGCCCCAGTCAACCTGGTGCCGTGTTTTATTAATTCTTTTTCTCTATTTCTATCTACTTCTTCCCATTTCGTTCTCTTAAATATTCTAATAAAATAAACCGTATTATAAATTCCGGTTACAATAAGGAAAACCAGTACTGCATAAATAAAATTTTGGAAAAAGTAAATAACAACTCCGCAAAGTGCCAGTCTTGTACCGATTAAGAATAAGTAGTAGATAAAAATACTCTTGAAATCCCTCCTGCCCATCAAAAAGGCTTCCCAGGTGTTAAAGCCAAAATATAAAGGTATTATTAGGCTGGAGTAAATTAAAGCAAATTTAATATCACTGTTTTTATATAAAGTAAAAGAAAGAATTACCAAAACTAGACCAGCTATAAGAGAGGATAAAGCACTTATTATAGTTCCCTTTATGAAAAATACTTTATATCTCTTTGCCACAGCCTTTGAAATAGACATATTTAATCCGTTGAGAGTAAAAATAATGATTATATTTATTACTGAAAAGACTAACTTATAATTACCTAAATCAGCTACGCTAAGGAAACGGACTAAAATTATATTTAAAACAAATGCATCAATGGTAGTTGTGAGTAAATTAGAAAGGCTAAAAATACTATTGCTAATATTATTTTTTATAGCATTAAAAAGCTGGTTTTTTTTATAGAATTTCTTTATTTTTTCTTTAATAATCATTAACAGACCTTAAGATTTTCTACTTTTTCTCAATAATCTTTCAATAGATTGGACTTTCCAAGTCCTCCAAATGAAAATATTATACATCGTATAATTATAGGGAATAACAAAAAATACAATAGCAATTACCAGATAAAATTGACGAAACTGATCACTAAAGAAATGAGCTAGCCCTTCGACAATCAATCCTTGAATAAGAACAGCTCCTAATGTCGCTAAATTGAATTGGAAAAATTTTTTTATAATATTTCTAAAGCCAGTAATTTTTTCTTTATTATAAGTCCAGATATTATTTAAACTAAAGTTAGAAATTATAGCTAACTCTGTCCCAATTGCAGCGCTAAATCCTAAAGGAATTCCTAAACGATACAATCCTTCCATAGCTATGGCATTGATTATATAACCGCTAAAACCTACGGTACAGAATTTTATAAACTTTAATGTTTCATGACTTCTCAAACTTAAAACAGCCATTGCAGCAAACGTACCAATAACATTGCTAAACGGCATTTTGGTATCACCCGTGTTTCTCAATTTGAATTTAATCGGTACTTCTATAAATTTGGCTTCCATTTTAACCACCTGATAAAGTAATTGAGTAGTATAATAGAAACCGTTAGAAATCTTAGAAAAATCAATTTTATTTATAATATTCTTAACACTAGCTAATTTTAGACCTGAACTAACATCTTTAACTATATTAATATTAGGGAAAAAAAGTAAAAACCGAGTAAGTAACCCACCATATTTCGAAAGAAATCTCCTATAAGTTCTCCATTCCTTGGGAACTGATCCGTCCTTAATAAATCTTGAACCAATCACATAATCATATCCCTCATGATACTTTCTTACCAAATCTATAACATAAGAAGGATCGTGCTGAAAGTCTGCATCCATCTTTATAATAGCAACCGCACTCATTTCTTCTTTCGCAAATAATACTCCTCTTTTAAAAGCTGCTCCAATACCTTTTTTTTCACCAGAGGAGAGCCGTATATTTTTGTACTTTTTCATTTTATTTCTAACAAAGTCTCCTGTTCCATCAGGGGAGTAATCGTCAACAACCAGTATTTCCATAACATAATTATTAATACCAGGAAACACTTTCTTTTCTAAAAATTCAATCATGGCTCCGATATTCTCTCTCTCATTGTATGTGAGAATCATAACTACGACTTTTTCCATCTATAAAACCCTTCTTTGCAATATTAAAAATATTAAAAACCTTTATATAATAATTAGTTGTTTCCTTTGAGTCATATAAATAACTATATTTGAGAAATTTATTTTTAAACTCTTTATAATTATTAATACATAATTTTATTCTCTCCAGTAGTCTTTTATAATTAAAATCCCCGTACCGCTGAAAAATATTATCTGACACGTATGCCAGTAATTCAGGAGCAAAGTATAAAACTTCCTTCATTGCTCCGGTATTAAAACCTACCACTGGTATACCACAGGAAACAGCTTCTATAACCGTATTTGGACAGGCTGGATTTAACTGGCAGTGTATTAGAATATCACTTCCCTGCAACACTTTTGCCAAGCTCCTTTCATCCATCCGGCCAAGACATCTTATATATTTTCTATCTGTAAACCTTTTTACATCATCGCTTATAATGGGCCCCACAATCTTTAGTTCTATATTGTTCTCTTCCGCAACAATATCTAATGCCGCTACTACCGGTTCTATCATATCTTTATTTCTAAAAGATCCTGTTGTTACAAATATTATCTTATTTTCATCAAATTCTTTTTTAGCAGGGTAAAAAATTGATTTATCTGTGCCGTTATAAATAATGGTATATTTACTTTTACTCATCTCCCCAAGAATAGCGAAACATTCCATCCTGCTATAATTGCTCTGGAAAATAATAAAATCAGAATATTTTAAATAATCAAGCTTGATATCTTTATTGAAATACAGGTATTTAATACCATGTTTTGAAGGATAATAGACTCCATCCAACCTCTGTATAATTGGATAGTTGTTTTTTTTAAAATAGCTTAATATTTTTTTACTAAAAGATATTGGAAAAAAAATTTTGTCAGCAACTCTGTAATTCTCTATATCTTCAATGAACTTGTAGGATTTGTTCACTAAGTCTTCCCGTAGATTTCTCATGAATGTTGAAGGCCCTCCGATGCCTTCAACCCACTGTTTAAATGGAATAAAAATCATCTCATGATCCTATACTGAATCATTTATCCTAGATATATTTAAATATATCTGGAATAAATTTTATCATAGTAAATTCTAACAATGTTTTTCCAATCAAAACTTTCTACAGATTGAAATGCATTTTCTATTATTTTGTTTCTAAGAGTAGTATCTTCAATAATTTTCTCACAACTATAAA
The DNA here is from genome assembly GCA_964534695.1 of uncultured Actinomycetota bacterium. GTDB lineage: Bacteria > Actinomycetota > Humimicrobiia > Humimicrobiales > Humimicrobiaceae > CAZBSE01. Next base: position 7,962 of record CAZHOY010000036.1, read on the forward strand.
CCAAACCATCAACATCCTCTATTTTTGTTACCATAGCATTATATTCATTTTTTGCAAAATCATGAACCATCCCCACATCCGTACTTACAACAGAAATTCCAGAAGCAAATCCCTCAAGTAAAGCTTTCGGTCCTCCTTCTACTCTAGAAGGTATAATATATATGTCCAAAGCATTATAATACCTGGCGATATCCTGGTAATTCTTTAAAAAAACATGTTTAAAAGGAACACCCAGCTGACTTAATCTTTGTTTTACATATCCTCGAGCAGGTCCGGTAAGTAAAATAAATAAGGGGTATTTATCTTTCAGTCTGGTTATTACATCACAGAAGATATCGGGACCCTTTATTAATTTTGGTGTATTTCCTTCTCCCCAGCCATTGCCATCTTTTTGAAAAGAGCCTATACACAAGGAATTTATAGGTACACCAATTTCTTTTCGAATCTGTTCCTTCTCATGTCTGGTTACCTTTTTAAATAAACCAGTATTTATCCCAATAGGAATTACCACTATCTTCTCTTCTCCGGCGCCCCATTTTATAAGGTTTTCTTTACTAATAGAGCATGAAGTATGCAAGACGTCTATCTTTCTGGAGTATTTCTTTAAAGAATTCATATACTCAAAATTCTTATCTATTCCGTGATACCAGGTCAGTATTACTGTATTACTTTTATCCACCAGTTTATGATTTTCGGGGAAGTAAATATTTCTTGATCCAAAATGTAAAACTTTATTTCTAAATAATTTTAAAAGAATTCTTCTCTGGCGGATAACTTTTATAGGTCTCCCGTAAATATCTCTAATATTCTTGGCAATATCTCTCCCTTCCTGGCTTATAACCCACTCAATACTTTCAATTATATAGAAAATTTTTACCCTAAATATCATCTTACTTTCTTTGAGTTTGATGTTAATGCTGATAAAATATTCTAAATATTATATAATGTTTTAACTTCTTTTACATGGATTTTTTATTATGAACAGCTTTTACGATAAATTAGAGAAAAAGCAATTAAAAATCGCCGTGGTAGGATTGGGTTATGTCGGTTTGCCGCTGTTAATTTCACTGTCAAAAAAATTTGATGTAATCGGGTTTGATAAGAATGAAGATAAAATTAGTTCCTTAAAGAATAATAAGGACTTAAACAATGAAATAGATGAAAGTGAACTAAGTAACAGCTGCTTTGAAATCACAGACGAAGAAAGAAATCTACAGAAAGCGAATTTTTTTATAGTAGCGGTCCCCACTCCAATTGATAAACATAAAAATCCGGACCTAGCCTATTTGAATGAAGCCACAATTACAGTAGGAAGAAATATACCCAAAAATTCAATCATTGTTTATGAATCAACTGTTTATCCTGGGGCAACCGAGGAGTTCTGCATACCTATATTAGAAAAAGAATCAGGTTTAAAAAATAAAAAAGATTTTTCTGTCGGATATTCTCCTGAAAGAATAAATCCCGGAGATAAAGTGCATACTCTAGACAATATTGTAAAAATAGTATCAGCGCAGGACCAGAATACCTTAGATATTATAAGTAGGGTTTATGGGAAGATAATAAAAGCAGGTATTTATAAAGCAGAAAACATAAGAGTAGCTGAAGCAGCAAAAGTAATTGAGAATACCCAGAGAGATATAAATGTGGCACTAATAAATGAACTTTCTATAATTTTCCATAATCTTAGCCTAGATACCAGTGAAGTACTAGCGGCTGCCAGAACAAAATGGAATTTTCTGGAGTTTTATCCGGGATTAGTTGGTGGGCATTGTATAGGAGTTGATCCCTACTATTTAACTTACAAAGCAAAAGAAATCGGATACCACCCTGAAGTAATAACAACTGGAAGAAAAATAAATGATAATATGGGCAACTTTATAGGAGAACAGATTTTAAAAAACCTCCTTAAAAATAACTACAGCCGGAATAAGAAATTCAAAGTAATATTATTTGGCATTACTTTTAAAGAGAACGTTAAAGACTTTAGAAATACGAAGGTAATGAATATATTTGACTTTCTGAAACAATATAATATTGATGTACAGATATATGACCCGGTAGTTAATAAAAAAGAGATTAAGGAACAACATAATATAAAAATCATTGACTACGATGAAATTAATGAAGCGGATGCCGCTGTTTTTTGTGTCGCTCATAATTGTTTTAAAGAAATTGACTTAAATGATTTAAGAAAAAAAATGAATTTGCCTAATCCCCTGCTTTTTGATATTAAATGGATTTTTAATAGAGATATAGCAGAAAAAGCCGGCTTTAAATATTGGAGGCTTTAATTGAATCTAGAAAAACTCAAATTGGATAACAGTATCAAGATATTGATTACCGGTTGTGCTGGTTTTATTGGTTCCAATCTTCTTGAGTTCTTCCTGTCAAAAGGCCTAAAAGTTAAAGGTCTCGATAATCTTTCAACAGGCTTTAAGGAAAATATAGAAAATTCAATTTCAGAAGCATTAAAAAAAAATAAAAAGTTAAAGTTTGATTTCATAGAGGGAGATATAAGAGACTACAATGATTGCTTAAAATCAACCAAAGATATTGATATAGTATTTCATGAAGCAGCACTGGGTTCTATCCAAAGATCAATTGAAAAACCTATAGATTCAAACTCTGTTAACATCGACGGGACCATAAACCTTTTAAAAGCTTCCCTGGATAACAAGGTTAAAAGATTTATCTATGCTTCCTCATCTTCTGTATATGGAGATTCTAAGGTATTACCTAAAAGTGAGGAACTAGAGCCAAATCC
>CAZHOY010000037.1:0-10657 GCA_964534695.1 uncultured Actinomycetota bacterium
TATGATATTTTTATTTTTTGGTATAACATGGTATGAATGAACAAAATAGAAATTCTCATCATTTTTAATCCCTGAAAATACTTTGCTATCTCTTTTTAATATTTTTAATTGGTTCCATCCCATATGGGGAACTTTGACTACTGATGGTATCCTCTCCACCGAACCTTTTAAAATGCCAAGCCCGCTGTTAATACCATTTTCCATACTGTACTCAATCAGCAGCTGCGTTCCTATACATATTCCCAGAAAATATTTTTTTTCTATATTTCTTTTTATAGCCCCGACCAGTTTCAATTTCTCAAGATTTTTATAGGCATCTCTATAAGCGCCCACGCCCGGAAGCACCAGTGCTGCGGCGTTATCTATGACTTCCGCTTTATTGGTTACTTTTATCTCAGCTCCGATTCTTTTAAGAGCACTAGCTACACTGCTGATATTACCCATATTATAATTTATTACCGATATATACATAACTTACCCCATTATACTTCAATTGAACATTTATTGATTTTTCACTATTATAATTTGGTTTTAACCGGCATTCCTACAGATTACATTAAACCTTTAGTTGAAGGTAAGATACCGGTACCCGACTGCCTGCTGGCATCATGGAGCACGATACCAAACGCTTTAAACAGCGCTTCTATTATATGGTGGGAATTCATTCCGGTATTTTTATTTATATGAATATTTATAAAACTATTACTGGCTACTGCTCTGAAGAAATCCTCAACTATAATAGTTTCCATCTCATTTATTTTTTCATATTCCATATCAACATTATATTTCAGGTAAGCTCTACCCCCTATATCTATGGACACAGTTACTTCCGCCTCGTCCATAGGCAGTATGATGCAACCGAATCTCCTGATTCCCTTTTTATCTTTCAAGCAGTCAGAAATAGCTTTGCCCATGCATATTCCTATATCTTCCACCAGATGGTGGCAATCCACTGACAGATCACCGGAAGCTTTGATTTTCAAATCAAAACCGCCGTGTTTTGAAAAACTATCCAGGACGTGATCGAAAAAAGGTATTGAAGTCTTGATATCCGTAATTCCTTTTCCATCAACATTAAATTCGAGTTCTATGGTGGTCTCTTTGGTTTTTCTGGTTACTTTTGTTTTTCTTTCCATTTTCCTTGCTTATTTTATTACATTTTTTATTTTACTTACAAAATCATTTATTAAATCATACTTAATCCTGTAACTGGTAGTATTAGCAATTAATCTGGTAGTTGAAACCGTAATTTCTTCCATTTCTACCATATCATTCTGTTCCAGGGTCCTGCCGCTGGCGGTTATATCCAGTATTTCATCAGCAATCCCTAAAACGGGAGCCAGCTCCACTGAACCATATAATTTTATTATTTCAGCCTGGATGCCTTTCTGATCAAAATACTTCTTTGCAATGTTAGGGTAGCTGGTGGCAACCTTTATGGAACCAAACTTCTGGTAATGTTTCTTTACCTTTTCAATGCAATCTTTTAAAGTGGCCAGAATTATCCTGCATTTTCCGTTTTTCAAATCCAGCAGTTCATATACATTACTTTCCTTTTCCAGCAAAACATCTTTGCCTGAAAATCCAATATCGCATGCGCCGTGTTCCACATAAACCGGAACATCCATGGGACGCGACATAACATATCGTAACCAATTCTTCTCGGACCCTATAAAAAGCTTTCTGTTATCTTCTGTCAGGGATGATATATCAAATCCTGCTTTTTTTAGCACTTCAACACATGGGCCAAATAAATACCCTTTTGGTACGGCAACTTTAATTTCTCTTTTCATGTTTAAACTCTTCCAGGAATTTGCTTATATTTCCAACTTTTTTTATATTTTTATCAAAATCTTTTATGGTAATCTTTTTTATTTCCGGTTCCACTATAGCCACCAGGTTATAATTCTTTTCAGCTGCAAAATCTTCTATCCCGGTTATTTTTTCAAAAGACAATTCAACAATAGTATTGCTGCCGCGTAACTCCTGGGCCAGCTTAATCAATTCTACGCCATATTTATTATCGCTGCAGTTCAGCAAAATTTTAAAACTTTTCTTCAGTCTTTGCTCTCCCATAGCTTTATGAATCAGATCGACATCCAGTGCAAATCCGGTAGCATGGACATTTAACCCAAATTTTTTAATAAGTCCGTCATATCTTCCCCCGCTGCCCAGGATATCAGTTACCTTTGAGCAATAAACTTCGAATAAAAGGCCGGTATAATAATCAAAATCCTTTATAATGCTGAAATCAGTTATCAGGTGGTCATCAAACCCGAATTTTTCCAGAATTCCGTATATTTCTTTCAAGTAATTAAAACTTTTAATTACTTCAGGCTCTTTTATTTTAGAAATTAATCCTGATATTTTGCCGATGTCGCTCTCCGGCTGCAACAATTTTAAAAAAATTTCTGTTCCGGCCTTATTTTTCTTACCCAGAAAATTCTCCAGCTCAACTAAATCTTTTAAAGCAATTTTTCTTTTGACAAACTCCCTGTTTTTTAAATTAAGATTAAACCAATCACACAGGCCCTCAATAAACTTCACATGGCCAATTCCGATCTTATAATCCTGTAGATCCATATCATTTAATATATTTATCAATATAATAAGAATCTCTATGTCTGACATTACTGTATTTGGCGAGCCAATAAATTCCAGGCCAGCCTGATTATACGCTCTCCTGATGCCTTTATGTGCATCTGATTGCCTGAAAGAATCCGCAAAATAACAGAACCTTACAGGAAGCTGGCTCTTCTTTATCCTCATCCCCGTAAGCCTGGATATGGGTATGGTCATATCACTTCTAAGGGACACCAGACTTCCATCAATATCAAAAAAATTAATCAGTCTGTCTTTCCAGTTTTTACCAGCCCCTATTGAAATATTTTTGGTATATTCAATCACAGGGGTTTTGACTTCACCATAGCCCCATTTTTTAAATTCCCGGCCGATTATTTTTTTTATATTATTTCTTTCTTCTGCTTCAAATGGAAAAATATCTCTCAAGCCGTAAGGTAATTTAATCATCTGATTCTTCTTTTTATTATTAAACATATCTAACCTGATTAATATTATTTATAAAAAATGTATTCTACCACACTACCGTATTTTAAAGAAATATATTTTAATAGTCCTCTCTTATTTTTCCAAGTCTTTCTTTCTCGCTTATAGGCCTGAAATTTTTATCCACGGTTAGGTTCTTGCCGTCAACAAACATAGTTCTTACGCTGCCTTTTGCCGCTTTTACTCCGCATAAGTGAGGGGCATCCAGCACTCCTGCTTTTACGGCTTTTGAAATTATAGCAGAAGATATCAGCGGATCCTGGTACTTGCCATGCTTATCCAATTTCTTTATTTTATTAATGATCATCAATGCATCTGCTACTAACTGTTTTTTCCTCTCCTTTACTTTCTCATCCAATTTCATATCCGGACAACCACATAAATAGTTTTCTATAACTTTCCTGGTAATCTTTACACTTTCTATAATATCTTCAGACTTTGCAGCATGATCTGCTTCGCAATAGGCCACTACATGCACGATGTCAGGATCTAACTGCATCTGAAGCATGGTCGAAGAAGCAAGCTGGCCTTTACTACTGCTAAAATCAGTTGGATAACTGTACAACCCTGACCTGGTCTGTCTTAGGGTTATAAAGCTGTTATCATGAAGAGATTCCACCAGTTCCACCTTTGCTGCCATTTTTGCCAGATCCATGGTAAATGAGGTCTCTGGAGGGGTATTGAACATATATTGCGAAATATAGACCTTTGCTCCCATCATCTTGGCATTATAAGCCGCAAGATAAGCAGCAGCTACTGCTACAGAATCGGGAGAATATCTTAAGCTCCAGTGATGAGATTCATTAACTTCTACCGGTATACCTCTCTCGGCATTCCATTTCATAACTGATTGATTCTCAGCAATTGACTGTTCTAATTTCCTTTCACTCCTATTATCCAGCTCGTTGTACCAGCAGAGAGGAACCGCGCACCACGCGTTCTTAATATTCCTCAAAAGAACCTCTGCCATTTTTATAAGGTCATTTGTACCACTATAACACCTGAGAAGAGGATAATTTCCTCTTCTTGATGCAGTATACAGATTTTTAAAATCCTTTTCACTTCTAAGGGGAACTCCTCCGGCACCATCCTGTTTGGAATCCATCCTTTCAGGATGAAAAAAAAATTCCTGTGTATTTTGATCCGGTCCTATAGATATCACATCAAGTAATTTGCTGGAGGCAATCTCCTTTATTCCTTCTATGGTTTCTTTTAAAGTCGGCCTTCCGAAATGATGTCTTATTATAGGAAAGGGTTTATTATATTTAATTCTTTTTATGAGGTTTTGTGGGGGAACCAATCCGTATTTCTTAACTTTTTTTTTGCTTAAATAACTTTCAATTTCCTCTACGGCCTCTTCCCCTGTAAAAATGACCTTAAAAATACCGAATTTCCCGGCAACTTCAGCAACCGGCCTGGTACATCCCAGAATAAACTCTATTTTCTGCCCCAGCAGCTTTTTTATTTTTTCTTTTAATTCTTCAAATACCGGAACTGCACTCTCCGGAGAGAGCCGGTAACTTATGGCCACTATATGCGGCTTAAATTTTTTTATTTCTTCGCTTAACCTGTCAATACAAACAGCAGAGCCTAAAAACTTGGTACTGTAACCCTGTTTTTGAGCCAAATTTAAAAAATTTAATATACCAGCAACATGAATACAGCTTCCCACACAGACGCCTAAAATTTTCTTCATAAATTTACACCTGTTTCTTCCCCTTAATCAGTATATTTCTTATCTGATTCATATCTAATCCGTCCAGCCCTAACCTTGAAAGATTTCTTCCAATCTTCCTGAAATCCTTTCTAAATATGGAATCGGCGATATTGATAAGCGAATTAATTACTGTTGTCTCTAATCCAAGCGCTTTCCCAAATTCAGAAATAGGCACCAGGCTCATAGGAACATCCTCGGTTATATATCTAATATTTATAGTCCTCGGGGCCATTATTCCCACATATCCGGGATTGCTGTGTATGGCATCAAACAGGTTATCTTCCACTACATTATAAGCCATGGATAACCATTCAATAGCAGAATAGACATTGGCACATCTTAACTTTCTGGCAACCATTACTCTTTCCTTGTCTACAGCATCCAAAATCTTTGCTACCGACTGGGTAACTCCTTCTATATAAAATTGAAAATTTCCCAATGTGGATTCAATTCTGCTTAGATTCAGTATAGTAATTGAAGGGTGGAATACCGCACCCATATTATTAAAACTGGTCTCAATAACACTTGCTGCCGGAATAAATTCATGAAATGCCTTATTTAATTTCCTTACCACCGTTTCAGTCTTTCCCGAAGGTATAGCAGCAACAGGTATGGCCTGTTTTATTCTAAAAATTCTTGCTGTAGCCGGACCCATACCTCTACTAGCATATATAAAAGTCTGAGCCTCTGCTACTGTAATATCTTTCCGATTACCTTCCTTCCTTATAACATTCAAAAATTCCAGTGCCCCGCAGGTTCTTCCCGGATTTAAGACTACAATTTGATTTTCATTTAGAAAGGGGGCACATCTCTGAGCAATAGAAACATGGCCATCTGCTGGTATAACCACCATTATTATGTCTACACCCTTAATGGCTTTTTCTATGTCATTTGTTATTATGTTTAATTTACCAAAACCTTTTACTTCGCCTTCAAGCTCGATGCCTTTTAGTTTTCTTATAGGCTTGATCCTTGAAAGTGTTCTGTTGTATAGGTTAACCGTAAAACCCTTTATTGCCAGATGGGCCGCTATAGCTTTGCCTCCATGACCGGCTCCTATAACTGCAAACTTCAAATCATACATGGAAACTCCCTTCGGTATTTTTATATATCTATATCCTATTCCAGTTGATTTTATCCTGAAATATTTTCTTCAGATCCTGCTCAAGATGTGAGCTTAAATTTATCCTGAAGTTGGACGGAAGCTTATAAACCCTCTTTATATCTCTTCCGTTTTTACCTGTAACCTTAAATTCTATTTCATTAAAACCAGGGTATTTTTTTAATATATCGTAGAATCTATTGATAAAATCTTCATCTAAATCTTCCTTTTTTACCGTGAAAATTACTTTACTGGCCCTGTCTCCTATAAGTTCGCTCTGGTCCTTATTTGCTGCATTATTCTTTTCCAGTTTCTCTATTTCGCTGGCAATAATCTTAATCTGATCCTCTTTTTTATCCAGTTTACCTTTAATTTTTACAATCCTGTCTTCAGCAATGATTCCTCTGTATTTATCCATAATCGAGGGAAACACTATTACTTCGACGCTGTCATTTATATCTTCCACATCCACAAAGCACATTTGCTGGCCCCTCTTGGTAAATATAGTCTTTACCTTGGTTATAATTCCGCCAACAGCAATAATGCTTTTATCCTCTACGCTGCTCAGGCTTTCTACCGGAGTTAATCTGGAAAATGTATCTTTATACTCAAACAAGGGATGGCCTGATATATAAAGCCCCAGAGTTTCTTTCTCGTAATTCAATAATTCTTTTTTTGAAAACTCATCAAATTGTTTTTCATTATAATAAACCCCGTTCAGCAGTATTTTCTCGCTTTCACTATCGCCGGTATCAAACAGTGAGAATTGCCCTATATCTCTGTCCCTTCTTATTTTAAGGGTTTCCTCTATGATTTTTTCGAAATTTTCCAGAAGATATTTACGGCTCTGGCCGGTAGAATCAAATGTCCCGCTTTTTATCAGGCCCTCTATTGTTTTTTTATTCAGTACACTACTGTTAACTCTACGGCAGAAATCTATGAAACCTTTAAATTTACCGTCGTTATTTCTTTCTTTTTCAATACATTCGATTACATTGGTCCCCACATTTTTTATGGCTGAAAGACCAAATCTTATTGATTTCCCCACCACGGTAAAATCAGAATAACTTCCGTTAATGTCAGGCGGGAGTACAGTTATACCCATCCTTCTGGCTTCGTTAACATACTGGGCCACTTTTTCCTGACTTCCCATTCTGATACTGAGTAGTGCAGCCATGAATTCCACGGGATAATTTGCCTTAAGATATGCGGTCTGGTATGAAATCATAGCATAAGCAGTACTGTGGGATTTGTTAAATCCATACTCCGCAAAATGGTTTACAAGCTCAAATATTTTTACCGCGACTTTTTCATTTATTTCCCTTTTCTTGGCGCCCTCCAGGAACTTGCTCTTTTGTTTGGAAAGCAAGCTTCTTTTTTTCTTGCTGATAGCTCCCCTTAAAATATCTGCTTCTGACATGCTGAAGCCAGCAAGTTCTGATGCTATACCCATAACCTGTTCCTGATACAGTATGATCCCATAAGTGCTTTCAAGAATCTTCTTAAGGGAAGGATGTAGGTAACTTATTTTTTTTCTTTTATTTTTATTCTCTACGAAATCATTTACCATTCCACTCTGAAGAGGTCCGGGCCTGTATAGAGCCAGAAGAGCTATCAGATCTTCAAATTTATTCGGCTTTAAATTTATTACCAGTTCTCTCATGCCCGAACTTTCAAGCTGAAATACCCCCAGACATTCACCCTCGCATAATATATTAAAAGTCTTTTTATCATCCAGATTTATATTGTTTATATCTATATCTATATGTTTTGTTTTTCTAACTAAAAATAAGGTTTTATCTATCAACGACAGTGTTTTTAATCCCAGAAAATCTATCTTTAGCAATCCTATTTTCTGGATATCCTCCATCTTGTATTGGGTTACAATATCACCTTCATTTTCTTTCTGGATGGGAGTATAGTTGTAAAGATCCTCTGATGAGATTACCACTCCTGCAGCATGGATTGAATCCTGTCTGGTTATTCCTTCCAGTGAAATAGCAGTATCAATCACCTCCCTTATTTTTTTATCGTTTTCATAAATCTCCTTTAAATCAGGAACTATTTTCAATGAATTTCCAATGGTTACATTCAGTTCCATTGGTATCATTTTTGCTATCCTGTCCACTTCGGCATAGGGCATCTCCATTACCCTGCCCGCATCTCTTATAGCCTGTCTGGCTGCCATGGTACCAAAAGTAATTAACTGGGCAACTCTCTTTTCTCCGTATTTCTTGGTGACATATTTAATAACTTCATCTCTTTTTTCATAACAAAAATCTATATCGATATCAGGCATGCTTCTACGTTCTTCATTTAAAAATCTCTCAAACAGCAGGCCGTATCTTAATGGTTCAATATCCGTTATCCCTAACAGGTAGGATACTATGCTGCCCGCCGCCGAGCCCCTTCCGGGACCCACCCTTATATTGTTATTCTTGGCAAATTTAACAAAGTCCCACACAATCAGGAAATATTCTGAAAATCCCATTTTTTCTATAATTTTCAATTCTCTGTTTATTCTGTTTTCTATCTCATCGGTTATTCGCGGGTATCTTTCTTTCAATCCTTTAAAACACAGCTTTTTTAGATACTCATCTGTAGTGTAATTTTCAGGGACTTTAAAAGACGGTATCAGGTTCATATTAAACTTTAAATTGACATTACATCTATCCGCAACCACCAGTGTGTTTTCAATAGCGCCGGGAAATTCCTTAAAAATCTCCTTCATCTGATTATAACTCTTGAAATAATATTCATCGGTAGGAAACCTCAAGCGGTCAGCTTCATTTATAGTAGAGCCGGTCTGGATGCAGAGAAGAACATCATGAGGCTTGCTATCTTTCTTGTTTAAATAATGTACATCATTGGTAGCTACCAGCGGAATATTATATTCCGAAGACAATTCCGATAAAACTTTGTTCACCTTTTTCTGTTCCGGTATGCCTGAATCCTGCAGCTCAAGAAAAAAGTTACTTTTTCCAAAAATATCCAGGTACTCACCTAAGGATTTTTTTGCTCCTTCAATATTATTAGAAATAATATATTTCGGGATCTCTCCGGCAATACATCCGCTTAAGGCAATTATGCCTTCCTTGAATCTTTCAAGCAGTTCTTTATCCACTCTGGGCTTATAATAAAATCCTTCTAAGAATCCCAGACTCACCAGTCTCATTAAATTTTGATAACCCTGATTAGTTTCAGCCAGCAGTGTAAGGTGGTAAAAAGCCTCTTCATTTTTTTCCTTTCCCAGCCGCTTATCCCATCTGCTCTGCGGGGCTATATATACTTCACAGCCTATTATGGGTTTTATACCTGCTTTCTTGGCCTGGTTGTAGAATTCAATAATACCATACATAACTCCATGATCTGTTAATGCCAGGGCAGGCATACCATAACTGCAGGCTTTTTCTACTAATTCATTTATTCTTGAGGCACCATCCAATAAGGAATACTCACTGTGGACATGCAAATGGACAAAGTTGTCATTTTTCATCCTAATAGAATTTAACTATCCTTTTTATCAAGATTTTTCAGACTGAATATTTAACCGGCTTAGAATACTACTCTATACAATTCTTCGAGAGAAGTTACCCCTTCTGCAACTTTTTTAGCTCCGCTTTCAAGCAAGGTTTTCATTCCTTCTTTTCTGGCAGCAGCATTGATTTCATCGGTACTTTTTCTTTCCAGAAGCATTTCTCTAATTTTCTCGGATACCACCAGCATAGAAAATATACCGATTCTTCCTATGTAACCGGTATAATTACATCTTTTGCATCCAACACTCTTGTAGATTTTCTTCCCCTTCAGTATTGGTCTTATCTCTTCACTTATAGATGTTTCCGGTACATCAATTTTTTTCTTGCAGTTTTCGCATAATATCCTAACCAGCCTCTGTGCAATTATACCCTTGACCGCAGATGAGATCATATATGATTCAATTCCCATTTCAAGAAGCCTGGTCAGGCTGGACGGGGCATCATTTGTATGTAGAGTTGTCAGAACCAGATGCCCTGTAATAGCTGATTCCATAGCTATTTTTGCAGTCTCCAGATCCCTAATCTCTCCTATTAGAATGATATCAGGGTCACTTCTCAGCATAGCTCTTAAGCCTCTGGAGAAGGTCATATCTATTTTGGGATTCACCTGAACCTGCATTATATGAGGGAATCTGTATTCTACAGGGTCTTCTACGGTAAAAATCTTTTTTTCAATATTTGATATCTGGTTAAGACTGGCATAAAGAGTAGTCGTTTTTCCCGAACCGGTAGGTCCGGTAATAATAATAGCTCCATGAGGTATGGATATCATCTTTATATATCCCGGAATATTTTCTTTGGTCATTCCTGAATTTTCAAGGTTAAAGACGGATTCATCCCTATCCAGTATTCTAATAGTTATATTCTCTCCAAAAACCGTGGGTATGGAAGCAAGTCTCAGATCAATTACTCTATTACTGGAACCAATCGAACTTCTGCCGTCCTGGGGCAATCTGTTTTCAGTTATATCCATCCCGCCCATTATTTTATATCTTGAAATTAAAAGCCTCTGTACTGTTTTGGGGACATCTTTTATCTTCTGCAGTACGCCGTCTATTCTAAATCTTATGGTACAGTTTTTCTCCTGGGGCTCTACGTGCACGTCACTGGCCCTTAATGATATTGCCTTCAGTATAATTTGATTTGCCAGTCTTACCAGCGGATTTTTTTCTAACAGTTCTTCTTCAAACTTCTTTCCTATGGTAAAATCTTCATCTTTTATTATTTCCTGAA
>CAZHOY010000038.1:0-10428 GCA_964534695.1 uncultured Actinomycetota bacterium
CGATAATATAACAATTGAGGTTAAGAGGCCTTCCGATTTTCCTATCCAGGAGAAAATTTTAAAAATAGAAGAACCATATGTTGAAGCGACCATAATCACGCCTAAAAAATATATAGGAGAAGTAATGAAGCTGGTAAATCAGAAGAGAGGTAATTTTAAAGATATGCAGTATATTTCGCTGGAAAGGGTGGAAATCAAGTATGCTATGCCTCTTTCGGAAATAATTGTTGATTTTTTTAATCTGTTAAAATCAATAACTTCGGGGTTTGCTTCGCTGGATTATGAGTTCCTGGAATACAGGCTTTCCAATCTGGTAAAACTGGATATACTGGTAGCCGGAGAAAAAGTTGGTGAGCTTTCTACTATAGTCCATAATGAAAAAGCCTACACTCTGGGCAGGGAAATAACCCAGAAATTAAGAAAGCTTATACCAAGACAGACCTTTGAGATATCCATACAGGCAGCAATTGGGAAGAGAGTGATTGCCAGGGAAAGAATAGCTCCCTATAGGAAAGATGTTACCTCAGGGCTTTATGGCGGAGATATAACCAGGAAAAGAAAAGTTCTTGAGAAGCAGAAAGCAGGCAAGAAAAGAATGAAAAAGATTGGTAGAGTTGAAATACCAGGCGAAGCTTTTATGAGTTTTTATAAATTAAATGCTGATTAGTAAAATTAAACAATATTTCCGGTCCATAGGGTTTGTCCCATATTGTGGATTTTAAGCTTTAGTTGTTTTATAAAAGGTGCTAATTTAGTAAAATAATAAATACTTAAATGAAAATTATAATACCAAAATTAACAAGGAGATTTTAGATGAAAAAGTTAATAGCACTGACAGCAGTGGTAAGTATAGCAATTTTTACGTTATTATCTGCCAGTGGATGTTTTAATCCGGGAGAGAAAATTGCAGAAAAAATTACCGAGGAAGCTATGGAAAAGGCCATTGAGGAAGGAATTGAAGGTGAAGAGGGTACAGAGGCCGATGTTGATATATCCGGGGAAGAGGTAAGTATTAAAACGGATGAAGGCGAGATGACAATCGGACAGGGAGCCGATCTGCCGCAAGGGTTTCCGGGAGTGGTTCCCGTATATCCTGATATGCAGATTTCATCTTCCTGGAGAAGTGTAGATGATGGAAAGGAAAGCTTCTTTGTGGGTGGAATAAGCGGTGATCCGGGAAATAAAATATTTGACTGGTATAAGAGTGAACTCAGCGGTTGGGAAATAGAAGAAAGTGAGTTTAAAAGTGGTGATGAAAGTATGTATTCAATTAATACTAGTAATGATACCTATGATATAGGTGTTGTAATTACAGAATCTGAAGATGAAACTACGGTAATGCTTTATGTAGATGAAACATAGCAGAGTTGAGATAAACAGAACTAAGAAAATTTATCTGTAGTATGTAAGGCAGATAAGTAGAAAAATAAATATGAGAGAAATGGAAAGGCAGTTTTTAAGAGCCGTCTTTCCATTTTGATTTTTAAATGTGTATATAATATAATTTCTAAAATTGGTAATCTCTGTTTAAAGTTTTTAAATCTTTAGTTTGGTGATTATAACATCTTATAGTTTAAAAGGTTGTAATTTTAATAATGAACAATCAAAAAAAATATTCGATAAAGTTCATTCCCAGTGGTAAATCAATAAAAATTCCCCTAAATTATAATTTAAAGCAGGCAATAATTGATAGCGGGATCCATATTGATTCCTCCTGCGGCGGTGTAGGTACCTGTGGGAAGTGTAAGGTGCGTATAATAGAGGGTAAAGTAAATACTAAAAAATCCAGGTTTATATCCACGGGACAAAAAGAAAAAGGTTATGTGCTCTCCTGCCTGTCAAAAGTACAGAGTGATTTGATTGTCGAAATACCGAAGCAGAAAAAATCCAGGGCAAAAATAGAAAAGGGCAGATTTGCGGAAACAGGTTCCAAGATTTACGCTGGCATCAGCAGGGATGAATTTTCATCTATTGAGATTAAACCCTGGATTAAAAAAGAAGCCATGTCTGTGAAAAAGCCAACCCTTAGCCATGGCACCAGTGACCTTTATAGGCTGAAGAAGGCCATAGGGGAAAATCTGGGTATAGAAAATTGTACGGTACCCATTCATATAATAAGAAAATTGCCCCTGATTCTGAGAGAGAAAGATTGGGAGATTACGGTTACCGCGGATAAAGAAAACAGCACCCTTATCGACATTCATTCGGGCCGTGTAAGCAAGAAAATTTATGGACTGGCCATGGATATCGGAACAACGTCACTGGTACTGTACCTGGTGGATCTTGAAAATGGCAAAATATTGGGTTCCGAGTCAGAGTATAATCCCCAGATAAAATTTGGTGAGGATATAATAAACAGGATAGTTTATGCCAATAAGGAAGGCGGACTGGAGAAGTTAAGGGAGGTAATAATAGATTCAATTAATAATTTGATATGGAAGCTATTATTTGATAAGCATATAAATGCGGATAGCATTGTGTCTATGATGGTCTCCGGAAACTCAACCATGATGCATCTTTTTTACGGTGTCCCTCCCAGGTACATAAGGGAAGAGCCGTATGTTACAGTGGCCAATAAATTCTCGAGCTCCACTGCCAAAGAAATCGGCATAAAGCATATTAGGAATACCTTTGTGTACAGTACACAGGGAGTTGCCAGTTATCTCGGAGGGGACATAACATCAGGGATTCTGGCAACCGGAATGTATAAGAATAGAGAGGTGGCCCTTTTTCTGGATTTAGGCACCAATGGCGAACTGGTAGTGGGAAATTCCGAATGGATGATGGGTTGTTCATGCTCGGCCGGGCCTGCTTTTGAAGGCGGAGGGGTAAAATGTGGAATTAGGGCAGTAGAAGGTGCCATTGAAAAGGTATCAATTGACCAGAAGACATACAAATGTAAGGTGGAGGTTATTGGTGAAGGTAAACCTAAAGGAATTTGCGGTTCAGGACTAATTGATATGATTGGAGAGATGTATCTGAAGGGAGTTATTGACAGGAAAGGTAAATTCAATAAGGATATAGGAAACAGATATCTTAAATGTACAGGTAGTGATTGCCTCTATGTACTGATAAGCGGTAAGGATAGTGCAACCAGAAAAGATATATATATCAGTGAGGTTGATATAGATAATCTAATCAGGGCAAAAGCTGCTATTTATGCCGGAATTAAAACACTGCTTGATGAAGTTGACCTTAATGTATACGATCTGAATAAAATATACATAGCAGGAGGATTGGGGAAACATCTCAATATCAGAAATGCTGTAATTATAGGGATGATTCCTGATGTAGATGTTTCCAGATATTTTTTTATGGGCAATACATCGGTAACCGGAGCTTATCTCAGCCTGCTTTCGGAAGATAAGTACCGGCAGAGCTCTGAAATTGCAGAGCATATTACCTATATTGAATTAAGTGTGAATATGAAATTTATGGATAGGTACGTAGCAGGCTTATTTTTGCCCTATACGGACATGAAGGATTTTCCCACCGTAGAGGAAAGTATTTATTCCATAGGAAATAAAAAGAAAAAGTAAACCGACAGGGAGGAAGTTTTATATCAATGAGTTTTAAGATTGCCCTGGCAGGAAAGGGCGGAGTGGGCAAAACTACTATTAGCAGTCTTATTATCAGGAGCCTGATTGAGAAAAATAAAGGATTGACTCTAGCACTGGATGCCGATCCTAACTCTAATCTTAATGAGTCACTGGGAGTTAATGTTTCCGATACTGTAGGAATGATAAGGGAAGATTTTAAAAAAAATGCGGCACGCATGGCAGCAGGTATCTATAAAGATCAGCTGGTTGAAATGAACGTGCACCAGGCACTGGTGGAGGGAAAGGGATTTGATCTTCTGGTGATGGGCAGAGGTGAAGGGCCGGGCTGTTATTGTTATGCCAATAATCTGTTTAAAAAATATATAGATGTTCTGCAGGATAATTATGATTATATTATTATGGATAATGAAGCAGGTATGGAACACCTGAGCAGAAAGACAACCAGTAATGTTAATTACCTTTTAATAATTTCCGACCCCTCTCCCAAAGGAATACTTACAGCATCCAGGATAAGGGATCTGTCGGGTGAGCTTGACATAAATGCCGGAAAAATATTTCTAATAGTAAACAGAGTTAGTAAAAAATTAGATGGCAGGCTTAAGAATTATATAGAGGAGAAAAAACTGGATCTGCTGGGAATTGTAAATGCAGATAATAGTATCTATGAAATGGATATGAGTGAGAAATCAATATTTGATATCCCGGAGAAAAGTACAGCATTAAAGCAGGTAAGGGAACTGATAGAGAAACTTAAGCCGTAAGATTTAAGCTGTAGAATATTGCATATAGAATTATTTTTTTTTATATATATAGAGGTTTTAAAATAAACTGCAGTTTTCCGGCAAAAGTGATAGAATATCTTAGATTATCTTTGACCTACGGGATGAATTTATTTATAAATAACAAGATTACTAAATAATTAGAGGGAGGGGGTAAGGTTTGAGTTTTCAGGTTCCAAAAAATACTTACAGTGGAAAAATAAATGTACTTAAGTTGGGCGGGGATGGTAAAGAAATTGCAGTTGGTGGAGAAGCCGCCCTTCCTTTTTATAGCTTTGAAGGTGAAATACCCAACAAACCCACTATTGCCATGGAAGTTTATGATAGTGAACCTTCTGATTGGCCGGAGACAGTAAGCAAATATTATAAAGATGTTTTCAATGATCCTGTGGAATGGGCCAAGAAATGTATTAGTCAGTATGGTGCGGATGCTATTTGCCTGAAGCTGACTAAAGTAAACCCGGACAGTGGTGATATGAGTCCTGAAGATGCAGCGGAAATAACTAAAAATGTGTGGGAATCTATTGACAGGCCCTTGATTATATACGGGACCGGCACGCTGGAAAAGATTGCCCAGGTAATGAAAAAAGTCTCTGAAAAGAATAAGGACAGTAATATTTTGATGGGCTGGGTAGAGGAGGATAATTATAAAACCATAGCCGCGGCGGCCATTGGTTACAATAATAATATTGTGGCATTAAATCCACTTGATGTAAATATTGCAAAACAGCTGAATATATTACTAACCCAGCTGGGTTTGTCTCCTGACAGGATAGCCATGGATCCTTCAATATCTGGCCTGGGTTACGGAATTGAATATTGTTATTCTGCTATGGAAAGATTAAAAATAGCTGCACTGATGCAGGATGATAAAATGACCCAAATGCCAATGATATGTAATTTAGCTCCTGAGGTATGGAAAGTAAAAGAAGTAAAGGAGAGTGAAGAGCAGTATCCAGAGTGGGGGGATTTAGAAGAAAGAGGGATAAACTGGGAAGCAATATCAGCTATGAGCACACTTGTGGCTGGGGCTAACATGGTGGTTATGAGGCATCCAAAGGCAGTTAGTATAATAAAAGAGTTTATTGAGCAGTTACTTTAAAAAAGGTGTTTAACTAAGGGTGGTGTAATAAAAAATGAGTAATGATAAAAATAGCAAAGATTTTAATGAATTAAGTGATGATAAAGCAGTTGTTGAGGTATTGGAGAAAATGGCAAAAAAAGAAATGCTTACAGCATTTGATAGAGCCCAGTCAATGAAGCCTTGCCCGATTGGTGCTGGAATTTCTGGAATTTGCTGCAAAAATTGTGCCATGGGACCCTGCAGAGTAAGAGAAGATAAAACTGGCCTATGCGGTGCCACTATGGGAACTATTGCTGCCAGGAATTTAGCCCGTCACATTGCAGCAGGTGCTTCTGCCCATTCTGATCACGGAAGAGATCTTGCTCATTTGCTTGGTCTGGTAGCAGAAGGGAAAGCTCCAGGATTTAAAATTAGTGATGAGCTAAAGCTTTTAAAACTTGCTAAAAATCTCGGCATTAGCATAGATGATAGAGATACAAAAGAAATTGCTAAAGAGACATCGAAAAAGGCTCTTTCTCTCTTCGGGCAACAACTTGGAGAAATAGACTTGATAAAATTGGCTCCTAAGAAGAGGCAGGAAGTTTGGAGGAAAAGTAATGTTGTCCCCAGAGGTATAGATAGGGAAATAGTGGAGACAATGCATAGAACTCACATAGGTGTAGATCAAGATGCGGAGCATATCTTAGATCATACTATTAGAACTGCCCTTTCTGATGGATGGGGTGGTTCTATGGTGGCTACTGAAATTACTGATATACTGTTTAGAACTCCTCAAGCAGTTCCTGCTAAGACCAACTTAGGAATGTTAGACAAGGATAAAGTAAATCTTGTAATTCATGGTCATGAGCCAACACTTTCTGAGCTTATAGTTGAACTGGCAGAGGATGAAGAAATTATTGAATATGCTAAAAGTAAAGGTGCAAAAGGGATTAATATAGTGGGAATCTGTTGTACTGCGAATGAAGTTTTGATGCGTCAGGGCGTATCCCCTATTGGCAATTTTCTTTCCCAGGAAATTGCTATAATGACTGGTGCAATAGAGCTAATGGTAGTGGATATACAATGTATAATGCAAGCCCTGGGAGAAATTTCTAAGAAATTTCATACAAAACTTATCACTACTTCTACTAAGTGTAAAATTCCTGGGGCAACTCATATGGAATTTAAAGACAATAATGGTATGGAGCTAGCCAGAGAAATAATTACAATGGCAATAGATAATTTTAAAAATAGAAAAGAAGTATTTATACCGAATATAACTGATGATTTGGTAGCTGGATTCTCTCATGAATACATTAAATATGCTCTTGGTGGAAAATTTAGAGAATCCTTTAGACCATTAAATGATGCTATTATTGATGGAAGGATTCAGGGGGTAGTGGCCATAGTTGGCTGTAATAATGCTAGAGTACCTCATGATAAATACCACAATTTTCTAACCAAAGAGTTAATTAAGAGAGATTATCTGGTAGTTCTTACCGGCTGTGCAGCAATTTCTACAGCTAAATGTGGATTGATGAAACCAGAGGCATTAAAGTATGCAGGAGAGGGGCTCCGGTCTATTTGTGAAGCAGTAGGAATACCACCCATACTTCATATGGGCTCCTGCGTGGATAATTCCAGGATCCTCACTGTGCTGTCGGAAGTGGTGCAGGAAGGTGGATTGGGAGAAGATATAAGCGATCTTCCAGTAGCTGGCATTGCTCCAGAATGGATGAGTGAAAAGGCACTTTCTATTGGCACTTATTTTGTTGCATCTGGTGTGTACACTGTATTTAGCGGTGAACCTATACCAGTAGAATCCAGCCAGGAAGTTAAAGATATTATCACCAAGAAATGGGAAGAAAAATATGGAGGAAAGTTAGAGTACGTTCCAGACATAAATGAAGTATTAAATAAAGTAATAGGCCATATCCAGGCTAAAAGAAAAGCATTAAAGATAGATGTTAAGAAGGAAAGAGTTCTATTTGATATGGAGGCAAGGAGGGGCATGGAAAATGTCTAAAATAATTGCAACTAGTGCCATAAAAGGTTCATATAAAATTCTTGAGCGTGCAGAAAAATCACTAAAAGAATGCATTAAAAAGCATGGCCAGGATCAGAAAATAGAGTTTCCCAATACTGGCTACTATCTTCCTGTTATATATAGCATGACAGGAATTAAAGTTGAAAAGTTATCTGATGCAGCAGGAGTCTTGGAAGAGGCAAAAAAATTACTTCCTTCTGTTCCCAGCGGTAAGGTTTGGATACCATATTTGGGAGGGGCTCTGGATGCAGGGATTGCTACTCTGTGGGCAGAGGAAATAATAGAAGCTATAAAATATATAGATGGGCCATTGCCAAATAATGGAATCTGGCTGGGTGCAGCTACAGATGTGATACTAAGAGAGAGAGGTATAGAATTTGTAGATGGCTCTGCTCCTGGATTTGCTGCCTGCGTAGGGGCTTGCAAAGAGAATAAAAATGCAGTTAAGGTTGTAAGAGAACTTCAGGAAAAAAATATCTATGTGTTTATGAGTGCTTCAACAGATGGGAAATCTATGGCTGAGCAATTAGTGGAAGAAGGAGTGGAATTAGGTTGGGATACCAGGCTCGTCCCGTATGGTAAAGATATAACAGCTACAGTATATGCTGCAGGTTTTGCTGCAAGGGTAGCTTTAAGTTTTGGAGGTGTTCAACCTGGAGATTTCAGGAGAATGCTACTTTATAACAAAGATAGAGTATTTGCATTTGTTCTTGCTTTGGGAGAAGTTGACGAGGAAAAGTATGCTAATGCAGCAGGGGCTATAAATTTTGGATTTCCTACCATAGCTGATACACAAATACCAGAAGTATTACCAAGAGGGGTGTGTACTTATGAGCATGTGGTTTCCAATATTTCTGATGATGAAATTGTTTCCAAAGCTATAGAAGTAAGAGGGCTTAAAGTTACCATAGATAAAGTTGATGTTCCTGTGGCTTTTGGGCCTGCTTTTGAAGGGGAAAGAGTAAGGAAGGAGAATACCTATGTTGAATTTGGTGGCAACAAAAGCGAGGCAATAGAATTTTTGAGTATGGCAGATTCTTCTGAAGTAGAAGATGGCAAGATAGAAGTGTTTGGTCCTGAAGTCGATGACGTAAAAGAAGTAGGAAGTGCACTTCCACTTGGAATATTTGTTCAAGTTTATGGTAGAAAAATGGAGGAAGATTTTGAACCTGTAATGGAAAGGCAGATTCATTATTTTTTAAATTACCCTTCGGGAATATTTCACATGGGACAGAGAGATATATCCTGGGTTAGATTCAGTAAGGATGCAGTAAAAAATGGTTTTAAGATAAAACACATAGGAACAGTTCTTCATGCAAAGATGCATTCGCAGTTTGCAAATATAATGGATAAGGTTCAAATAAAAATCTATACTAATCCTGAAGATGTAATAGCTCTTAAAAAGAAAGCTCGAGAAATTTTTAAAGCGAGAGATGAAAGACTTGGAGCCTTAACTGATGAGTCTGTGGATACTTTTTATTCATGTACTCTTTGCCAATCATTTGCTCCAAATCATGTTTGCGCAGTTTCTCCTGAAAGGCCGGGCCTGTGTGGTGCGTATAACTGGTTGGATTGTAAGGCTGCTTATGAGATTAGTCCTACAGGCCCAAACCAGCCTATCAAAAAAGGTGAAACTTTAGATGAGAGTTTAGGTGTATGGAAAGGAATAAATGACTTCGTTTACAAAGCTTCACATCAAACTCTTGAATCTTTTTCTGCATATTCTATGATAATAAATCCCATGACCTCTTGCGGCTGTTTTGAGGTTATTGTTACCATTCTTCCTTCCACTAAAGGTGTTATGGCGGTAAATAGGGAATACTCAGGGATGACTCCCAGCGGTATGAAGTTTTCAACTATGGCCGGAATGGTAGGTGGAGGTATCCAGACCCCCGGTTTTATAGGCATAAGCAAATTTTTTATTGGTTCAAAGAAATTTATAAAAGCCGATGGCGGACTAAAAAGGTTAGTGTGGATACCTAAAGAGTTGAAGGAAGAAATAAGAGATTTACTTGAAGAGCGGGCCAGAGAAATGGAAATAGAAGATTTTCTGGATAAAGTTGCTACTGAAGAAGAGGCAGAAACCGAAGAGGAAGTGCTGGAATGGATAAAGAAGGTAAATCACCCTGTTTTGAACATGGAGCCAATGATGTAAAAATATAAAAATGTGTATATAAATAAGGTAAGGAGATTAAAGTATGGCATTGAGCGGTCTTGAAATATTTAAGAAACTACCCAAAACAAACTGTAAGGACTGCGGATTTCCTACCTGTCTGGCATTTGCAATGCAGCTGGCGGCAGGTAAGGTGGAATTGGATAAATGTCCCCATATCTCGGAGGAAGCCAAAGAAGCACTTTCGGAAGCCTCCCAGCCCCCAATCTTAAAAGTAGAGATTGGTGCCGGTGATGATTCTTTTATAGTGGGTGAAGAAACAGTGATATTCAGACACGACAGGACCTTTGTAAACCAGAATGCTTTTGTAGCGACTGTAGAGGATGACATGGATAGCAGTAAAATTGAAGAAATAATTAAGGGTGTGAATGAGATTGCATATGAAAGAGTGGGCCAGATTCTAAAATTGGATGCTATCTGTATTAAGAATAAATCCAAAGATAAGGATAAATTTTTAAAGGTTACAGATAAAGTTGCATCACTTACCAAAAAACCGTTAATATTAGTTTCGTCAGACCCGGAAACGTTAAAAACTTCAGCTGAAAAGTTCAAAGAAAATAAGCCGCTCCTGCATGCGGCCACCCGGGATAATGTGGACCTTTTTATAACTCTTGGAAAAGAGACTGGATGTCCCATAGTAGTCAGAGGCGAGTCCTTTGAAGAAATAGCAGAGGTTACTGAAAAAATGAGAGGTGCCGGAATTAAAAATCTGGTAATAGATATTGGATCAAGAAATTTTAAAGGTGATTTTTATAATCAGATTATATTAAGAATGGCTGCCATAAAACAGAAGAACAGGCTTTTTG
>CAZHOY010000039.1:0-10340 GCA_964534695.1 uncultured Actinomycetota bacterium
TAAAAACTTAATTTTATAGAATGCTAAATTTGTTACAATTATTAAGAATATTCTGTTATAATCTTTTAAAATAAATTGAAGCTGGAGTTTTACTGAATCATTACTTGTAAATTTCTGGAAAGGAAGATTATGCGGACCACTGACCTGCCGAAATATGATTTAAAATCCAAAGAAATAAGAAGAATTGACCAAATAATAAAAGAGTATATGGGCAAGAAAGGGGCGTTGATTCCGGTTCTGCAGAGAATTCAGAAGGATATTGGTTTTATCCCTATAGAAGCTCAAAGAAAAGTGGCAAAAATGTTAGGTGTTCCCGAAAAGGATGTCTACGGCGTTTCCACTTTTTATTCCTTTTTCTCAATGGTTCCCAGAGGCAGAAATAATATAAGGGTTTGTCTCGGTACCGCATGTTTTGTCAAGGGAGGCAAAAAAATAGCTGATAAGATTACAAAAGAACTTAAAATCAAACCAGGCCAGACTACAGCCGACAGAAGGTATTCACTTCAGATTAACCGCTGCCTCGGCGCCTGCGGCATTGCACCAATAGTTGTAATTAATGATAAGATCTACAAGAAGGTAAAGCCTGGAGAAATTATGAATATAATTTACTCTTATAAATAACAAATTTTTAACCGTTTTGCATCTCTGCATTGTTATGCTTAAAAAAGGTAAGGACCCAACAATTGAATAGAAGATCCCTAAAAATAAAAAATAAAGCCGGCCTTGCCAGTATCAGGAAAGAGTCAAACAGAAAGAAAATTCTAAAAGCCACCGGAAACAAATACAGGATAACCGTTCATCTCGGAACCTGCGGTATAGCCTCAGGAGCAGAAACAATAAGAGATTCGGTTATGTCAGAGACAACTTCCAGAAAACGCAGTGATATTGAATTTACTACTTCCGGATGCGTGGGATTCTGTGCCCTGGAACCGATGTTAACCGTTGAATCATATAATTTTCCTCCGGTCACCTACTACAGTCTTGATAAGGGCAAAGTAAAAGAAATATTTTCAAGCCATATAGATAATGGAAAAATAGCAGAAGAGCTAAATCCCATAACAGCTGATTCTGACCTGGCAAACTTTTACAAGTATCAGGAATCAAGAGTCTTAAGGAACAGGGGTAAAATCAACCCCTTTGAAATTGAAGATTACATTGCAGCAAACGGATACTTTGGCCTTATGCGGGCCATGGAGATAGGGAACCCTGAAAAGATCATTAAAATCATTACAGAATCAGGCCTGCGGGGACGTGGAGGAGCAGGTTTCCCTACAGGCAGGAAATGGGAATTCTGTAAAAATGCGCCGTCTGCAAGCAGGGTAAAGTATGTGATATGCAACGGTGATGAGGGAGATCCCGGTGCTTTCATGGACAGGAACCTGCTTGAATCCGATCCCCACTCAATCCTTGAAGGGATACTTATATCAGCTCTGGCAATTGGTTCAAATAAAGGTTACATATATATAAGAGCGGAATATCCTCTTGCGGTCCGGACCATGGAGCATGCAATAAGACAGGCAGAAGATTACGGCTTGCTGGGAAAAAATATATTGGGCAATGGCTTTGATTTCGATCTTCAAATATATCAGGGAGCAGGCGCATTTGTGTGCGGAGAAGAAACCGCACTTATACAATCCATTGAAGGAAAAAGAGGGATGCCAAAGCCAAAACCGCCGTTCCCCGCTAATGAAGGGCTCTACGGGATGCCCACACTTATAAATAACGTCGAAACATTTTCAAATGTTCCGCAGATAATCCTAAACGGAGCAAAATGGTTCAACAGTATCGGCACTGCCACAAGTAAGGGCACCAAAATATTTGCTCTGGCAGGAGCCGTTAATAATGTCGGTCTTGTTGAAGTTCCTATGGGTATGACCCTAAGGGATATAGTTTATAAAATCGGCGGCGGTATAGCAGAAGGGAAAAAATTTAAAGCAGTACAGCTCGGAGGACCCTCCGGGGGATGTATCCCCGAAAAGCTCCTGGATATGCCAATTGATTACGAAAAAGTAAAAGAAGCCGGCTCCATCATGGGGTCGGGTGGAATGATAGTTCTGGATGAAGAAACATGCATGGTAAACCTTGCCAGATATTTCATGGATTTCATACAGGATGAATCATGCGGACAATGTGTGCCCTGCAGAATAGGTACCAGAAGGATGCTGGAGATACTGGAGAGAATAACACGCGGTAAAGGCAAAAAAGATGATATTAAAAAATTAAAAAGGCTGTCAACCGTTATTAAAGAAACTTCTCTCTGCGGTCTGGGCAAAACTGCTCCAAATCCGGTATTGAGCACTTTAAAGTATTTTAAAGAAGAATTTGAGGAACACATTATTACCCAGAAATCATGTGAAAGACTGCATGCCAAAGTCAAGAAAGTATAAATACCTGGAAAAGTGGTTTTAAATGCCAGAAAAAAAATCAGCCGGCAGTAAATTACCGGTAAAAGAAAAAGAAGCTAAAAAAATACCGGATAGGCCGGACGGCAGAATAAAAATTCATATCAACAACAGAACTGTTTATACTTTACCCTATAAAAGTATTCTGGAAGCCTGCCTTGAAAATAATATTTTTATACCTCATCTCTGCTTTGACCCCAGGCTCAAATCTCAGGGAGCGTGCAGGCTCTGCCTGGTTGAGGTAGAAGGAATGCCCGAACCTGCTGCTTCCTGTGTGACAAAGGTACGGGAGGGAATGGTAATTAAAACAAATACTCCTCATATAAATAAGCTGGTCAGGGTAAATCTGGAACTCATAATATCCGACCATCCCATGGACTGTATGACCTGTGAATCCTGCGGCAGCTGTGCCCTTCAGGACCTGGCTTATATTTACGACATTAAAAACACCAACTATAAAGGAAAGGTACATCAGAGAAAAATCCTCCACGATAATCCGTTCATCTTAAGGGATAATGGGAAATGTATACTCTGCGGGAGATGTGTCAGGATGTGTGACGGAATTGTCGGCGCAAATGCCATTGGCTATGCCGGAAGGGGCTTTGAATGTGAGATAGTTCCTGCTTTCGAGCAATCGCTGAAAAAAACAGACTGCGTGTTCTGTGGCAATTGTATATCCGCCTGTCCCGTGGGTGCACTTCAGTCCAAACCCTACATAAGAAAAGCTCGTGCCTGGGAAACAGAAAAAATTCAGACAGTGTGCCCTTACTGCGGTGTTGGCTGCGTAATTGATCTGTATGTAAAAGACAATAAAATTGTAAATGTATCCTCGGAAATAGGAGAGCACGTAAACAGGGGCAATTTATGCGTCAAGGGAAAATTCGGCCTGGATTTTGTAAGCAGTTCCAAGAGGCTTAAATCCCCTATGATAAAAACAAAAGAGGGTAGATTTAAAAATGTAAGCTGGAAAAAGGCACTGGAGATTATTCCAGATAAACTGACTGCTATAAAGAAAAAGTACGGCCCTGATTCTATCGCAATTTTAAGTTCGGCAAAATGCACCAATGAAGAAAATTTTTTAATGTCCAAATTTGCCCGCGTGACAGTGGGTACCAATAATATAGATCACTGCGCGAGGTTGTGCCATGCATCAACGGTCACGGGCTTGATACCCACTTTCGGAAGCGGCGCCATGACTAATTCGATTGATGATATAAAGTATTCTGATGCCGCAATAATAATAGGTTCAAATACGACAGAAACCCATCCGGTTATAAGCTATGAGATTATAAGGTGCGTCCAGGAAAACGGACTGAAGCTGATTATTGTTGACCCTCGGAACATTCCAATCACAAAATATGCAGCCATACATTTAAAGCAAAAGCCGGGAACAGATATAGCTATTATCCTTGGTCTTATAAACATAATCTATAACCATAATTTACATGACAGGGCATTCATTAAAAGCAGAACCGAGGACTTCGGCAAATTTGTTAAATGCTTTTCCCCATATACCGCAGAGAAAGCAGCAGAAATATCAGGAGTGGATAAGCAGAGTCTCATTGAAGCGGCAAAGATTTACGGATCTGCCAAAAATGCTTCCATATTTTACGCTATGGGAATTACCCAGCATACCTGCGGTACGGATAATGTTATTTCTCTGGCAGACCTGGCAATGATGACCGGTAATATCGGCAGAGAAGGCACAGGGATAAATCCTTTAAGAGGGCAGAATAATGTTCAGGGGGCGTGTGATATGGGCGCGCTTCCCGATTTGTTACCCGGATATCAGGATGTCGAAAATGATAATATAAGATCAAGATTTGAAAAGAAATGGGGCAGAGCCCTGCCCTCCGGAAAAGGGCTTACCGTAACCGAAATAATTGAAGGTGCATATTCCGGCAGCATAAAAGCTATTTATGTAATGGGTGAGAATCCGATGCTCAGCGATCCGGACCTGCTGCATGTAGCCGCAGCTCTCAAGAAACTGGAACTGTTTGTGGTTCAGGATATCTTTCTTACTGAAACAGGTGAATTTGCTGACGTTATCCTGCCGGGTACTTGTTTTGCCGAAAAGGAAGGTACGTTTACAAATACGGACAGAAGGATTCAGAGAATCAGAAAGGCAGTCAATGCTCCAGGCAAAGCTGTTCCTGACTGGAAAATTATCTGCATGTTATCAAATGCCATGGGTTATGCTATGAATTACAGTAATCCTGCTGAAATTATGGACGAGATTGCAGGTCTGACACCGATTTATGGAGGGATAAATTACAAGAGGCTTGATGCCGGTGCCCTGCAGTGGCCCTGCAGGCAGTATAGTGACCCCGGTACAAGCATTCTTCATACAAAAGATTTTACACGGGGCAGAGGTAAATTTATCCCTGTGGCACATACACCCCCGGCAGAAGTTCCAAGCAAAAAATATCCTTACATCCTGACTACCGGTAGAATCCTGTACCAGTTCCATACCAGAACCATGACAGGTAAGGTTAAAGGTTTAAACGAAATTGCTCCTGCTAATCTGGTACACATTAACTCAGACGATGCAAAAAAACTTAAGGTCAGCAGCGGGAACCGGATAGAAGTCGAGTCAAAAAGGGGCAGGATTACAGCACTGGCGCTGGTAAGTTCCAAAATTAAAAAAGGGGTGGTGTTTATGCCATTCCATTACGCAGATTCTCCTGCCAATATCCTGACCAATCCCGCCCTGGATCCCAAAGCAAAAATTCCTGAGCTCAAAGTATGCGCTGTGAATTTAAAAAAGATATAGAAAATTGAATTGAGACGGTATAAAAAAATTGGAACATAAAGTTTCAAAATTAGGTAAAAAAACTAAAATCAAAAAGATTAAAGCTTCTTCAAGCAGCACTGACCTGATTGATATTATCCCCTTCGAGCTGCTTCTGGCTATTTTTCTAAACGGAAGCAGTCTTTCCATAATTTCATGCTCGCCTGATAATTTGATTGAACTTACGGTTGGCTATCTGGCCAATAATAATTACATTGAAAGTTATTCGGAAATAAAACTTCTAAAAATTTGCAGCCATGATATGAATAAAACTTTAAGCAGGAATAATCCAGCTCTGAAAATCAAAGTAAGAACAGATACAGGTAAAAAAACGGCAGTAAGTCCGGGGAGTTCAAAATTTATATCCTCAGGATGCGGCAGTATTGATGATTTTATATTTAAAAAAGGTTTGAAGAAAATAAGTAGCAATGCCCGGATTGTATCCGATATTGTGCTCAAGTTGAATAAAGAAACAGTAAGTCAGCAGAAGTATAAAAAAAAATTCGGCGGCCTGCACAGCGCTGCGTTGTTCAGCCAGGACGGTAATTTATCAAATCTGGTAGAGGATATTGGGAGACACAACTGCATTGATAAAATCGCCGGTCATATATTGATAAAAAAGATTCCTCCCCAGGATAAAATCCTATTTACCACCGGAAGATTGAGCATTGATGTAATTTACAAAACCTGTAGAATGCAGGTTCCGATCCTGGTCACCAATTCTTCCGTAACCTCCAGCGCTGTCGCCCTGGCAAAAAAAATGAATTTAACCGTTATCGGTTATGCCAGAAGCGGCAGGTTTAATATTTATTCAGTACCAGGGAGAATACTCGGGTGAATTTAACCGGGATAGTACTGGCAGGGGGTAAGGGCACCAGATACGGTTTTAATAAACTAAAAATCAAAGCCGGCCCGGTACCGTTATTTATAGACCAGATCTTTAAATTAAATTTTTTCTGCAGTGAAATATTAGTATGTACCTCAAAGAGCAATTACCCTGTTATTTTTTCAGAAATAAGTAAAATCCGTTCTTACCAAAAAAAGTATAATTTCGAAAAAATGGGCAGCCTTAAAATCAATGCCGGAAATTTTTTTAAAAAAGCCTTAAAACCTCCAGATGTAAGAATCATCCTGGATAAGCATAATTTCTCCGATTTAAATAAGGACCATTTGAGGCAAGTACTCCGTAACCCTAAAAATAAAGGACCTGTAATTGGTATTTATACCGGCCTTTTATATGCCAGATATCTTTACTCTATTGTTGTTGCTTTTGATATGCCCTTTATTTCTTACAATCTGTTAAATTTATTGATTAATATCTCCGGGCTAAACCATAAAAAATCAGGCAGCAATAAACCGGCATCACTATACCACAAGCGAACCGAAGGAAAGGCAGTATATGTAATTAAAACCGGAAAGGGCTTTGAGGCCCTCTGCGGGCTATATTCAAAGGACTGCCTTGATATTTTGAAGGAAAATATAAAAAAGCAGAAATATAAAATATCGGATACTTTCGGCTACCTGGATACTGAAATAATCTCAGGAAAAAAACCCGGGATATCCGGAATTGACAGTCTTAATTTTTTTAATATTAACCGTGCACAGGATTATGATAAGTTTAAGGATTTATGGCAGGATAAAAAGGATTCATTAAATACTAACGCTTCATTTATTGAAATATGGTCCGATTTTTTCTTCAGATGAGTCTGGCTTCCTGGTTAGATTACTCTAGCTCTGCAAACACCAGAACATAACCGTTGCAGTCCTTAATGATAAATTCTGTGGAACCGTAATGAGTTTTATGCAAATCTTTAATAACCGTAACCTTATCCTTTATTCTATTATACAGTTCCTCAACATCCTCCATTTCGATATAAGCAACCATCGATCCACCGGTTTTTATATCCTTAAATCCAGGAATTGATTTGCCAAGACTTTTTCTCGACTGGAACATCAGTTCATTGTCTTCACATGCTATCATCGCCCAGTCAAACTGACCTTTTTTCGGATCAGAGACAATCAGCTCGAAGCAGCATAAAATATTCCTATAAAAATCCACGGTCTTATTTACATCCTCAACCATCATGTTTGGTGTAATTTTTTTTAGCACTTTTAACACCTCTTTCTATTTAGTTTGCAGATAACCATGGCTATAACTTCTTCCTTTTTAACCTCTCAGGCAGCACGATTATTAACCAGTATACCAGGCCGACCATAATGGCTCCTCCTATCAGATTGCCGATGGTTACTGGCAGAAGATTTCCCAAAAAGCCCATAATATTAAGATTTTCCAGAGAAGTTCCCGGGGTTACCCGGGCTATTGCATCCAGGACACCGTCATTTTGTTTTAATAAAATTCCCATGGGAATAAAATACATATTGGCAATGCTGTGCTCAAACCCAGAGGCCACAAATGCTGTTATCGGAAATACAATAGCAGCTATTTTACTGATAACGGAGCGGGCACTGAAACACAGCCATACAGCAAGGCAGACCAGCGCATTACACAGAATGCCTCTTGAAAAAGCCTCAATAAAAGTCAGATTAACTTTATCGGCAGCTATCAGCACTGCCTTCGCTCCCAGCATGTAATCTGACATTTTCCATAGATTGGTAAACAACATAAGAAAAACTATACCTATGGAACCAATAAAATTTCCCACATAGCATAAACCCCAATTTTTTAGCAGCTGCTTATAGGTTACTGCCCTTGATGCAAAACCCATCATAACCAGACAATTTCCGGTAAAAAGTTCTGCTCCGGCCACCAGCACTAGTATAAGGCCTGAAGAAAATGCAATTCCCCCCAGCACTCTGGTTAAACCGATACTTAAATTAGAGTCAAATACTACCAGGGTATAAAATTCTGCTCCAATTGCTATAAAGATTCCGGCAAGTAAAGAAAGCATAAATAAACTCAGGAAACTAAGTTTTGCTTTGACCATGCACGCCGCCTCTACCCTTTTTTCCATATCAGCCGGCGAGTAATCGTCAAAGTTTAATTCTTTTACATCCATCACCGCTCCCTTTCCTCAATATAAACTTTAATCGCTAATCTGCGGGATTCTTTCCATTCCATAATTGGAAGGAAATACCCCAGTGGGACATATATCCATGCATTCCATACAGTTTTCACAATATTTGAAATAGGCTGAATCAGGAATAAAAACAACCTTTTTATTTATTCCCCTTCCTACAAATCCCACTGCATTATTTTTCTTAATTTCCCTGCAGTACCTTACACATAGCCCGCAAAGAATACAGTAATTATTCTCTTTCTTATATCTCGTTTTACTTAATTGATATTTTTTCGCCAGCCTTTTTATTTCCGGATTAAAAGGAAATAAGGCAAGGTACAGTTCAACCAGATTTTTCCTGATCTGTTCCACCCTTGGACTTTCTGTATGGACAATAAGGCCATCTTCTACCGGATGGGTACAGGAGGCCACTATCTCTGGCCTGCTGTTTTTCTCTACTTCAACAATACACAATCTGCAGGCACCATACGGTTTTATCTTCTGATGGTAGCACAGAGTAGGAATATGGATACCAACCTTTTCCGCGGCCTGAAGTATGGTATCACTCTTATCTGCTTCGATTTTTTGCTGATCTATGATTATGTTAATTTTTTCTTTTCTTTCTTTATCTTTTTTATCAGCCATAATATTTACCCCCAATCTGTTTAAATTAATTTATTTGCTTTTGATATCCATTCCGCCCCTGATTTCTTTCTTCTCCCTTTCCTCTCCTGCTACCATTCCAGTCTTCTTCTCTACGGCACTATATTTTTCAGGACAGGCTTCCATACAGGAGCCGCACTTAATGCAGCTCTTATCATCTATGGTGTGTGGTTTTTTGTTCTCTCCTGTTATGGCATCCACAGGGCATGCCTTCATGCAGCTTCCGCAGCCGGCACACTTATTCTTATTGATGACATAGCTTATTAGAGGTTTGCAAACCTTCGCCGGGCATATATTATAGTAGATATGGGCTTCGTATTCTTCCCTGAAATATTTAAGCGTGGTTATTACAATATTTGGCGCTGTGGTCCCCAGGGCACACAGAGAAGCTTCCTTCATAAGCACTGAAAGATCAGATAGAAGTTTTAAATCTTCTTCCCTGCCTTTTCCTTCCATAATCCTTTCGTAAATATAAATCATCTGCCGCAGGCCTTCCCTGCAGGGAACACACTTGCCGCAGGATTCATCTGCCAGGAATTTTAAAAAGTAATGTGCCACATTTACCATACAATCCGATTCGTCCATAACCACCATCCCGCCTGAACCCATCATTGTTCCTGCCTTGGTTAGCTCGTCAAAATCTATGGGAAGATCAAGAAGCTCTCCCGGTATTACTCCGCCTGACGGCCCTCCTGTCTGGACCGCCTTAAATTTCTTACCATTCTTAATTCCCCCGCCAATTTTAAAGATAATGTCTCTTAAGGTAATTCCCATGGGGACCTCAACCAGCCCTGTATTATTTACTTTACCTACCAGTGAAAATATTTTAGTTCCGCTGCTTTTTTTTGTACCCAGACTCCTGAACCATTCCGCCCCGTTTTTTATTATAAACGGGACGTTAGCCCACGTTTCAACATTATTTATAAGTGTTGGTTTGGAGTACAATCCTTCTATGGCAGGGTAGGGCGGTTTTGGGGTAGGTTCCCCCACCTTACCCTCAATGGACCTTAAAAGTGCCGTTTCTTCTCCGCTTACAAAAGCTCCGGCGCCTTCATGTACTTCAACATCGAAATCAAATCCTGAACCCAGAATATTTTTTCCCAGAAGACCGTATTCTCTGGCCTGCTTTATTGCCGTCCTTATATTCTCAACCGTCTGCGGATATTCATGCCTTACAAACACAAAACCCTTACCGGAACCGACTGCATATGCTCCTATTATCAGTCCTTCCAGTACGCTGTTGGGATTGCCTTCCAGTATGCTTCTATCCATATATGCACCGGGGTCCCCTTCGTCAGAATTGACAATGGTATATTTAGGTTCTCCCGGAGCTTTTCTGGTTATTTCCCACTTTGTCCCTGCAAGAAAACCTCCTCCGCCTCTTCCCCTCAAGTTTGCATCCTTTACTGTTTTTATTACATCTTCCGGTCCCATCTTTTCCAGCACTCTGGCAAGAGATTGATAACC
>CAZHOY010000040.1:0-10060 GCA_964534695.1 uncultured Actinomycetota bacterium
TAATTACATGTGAAACTGTGGTGGGAGACACTTTCGCTATTTTTGCTATATCATTATAATTGACCATCACACACTCCTAAAAATTTATAAATATAAAGTAAGCGCTTGCGCAACATATATTCTATCATAACCATGACTAAAAACAAATATATGTTTGATAGAATTTATTAAGTATATATACACTATGCATTCATTGTGAATGAGCTTACAGCTATTTGAGACATAGATAAAATTGTATTTTTTATTTAATGCAACTAAATTATCCATCCCGGCAGCAAGAATTTACATTTCTATAATGATACAAATTACTTTATAATATACGGGAAATTTAAACTTGTACATATAATTTATGATATAGATAGAATCCGTATAAATATGAAAAAAGCAATATTATTGTATTCCAAAATTAAAAAGAATGTAGATAAAATAAGCGGTATCCTAGAAAAGAAAAAATTTACCCTGCAGATAGAAAAAACAATAAAGGGCCTCACTTCCCGGCCGGATACTACCGATCTTTTGGTAATTGACATCACCAACTTTAGCAATCCGGATTACACCCAGCTTAAAGAATTAAATACTGATGCCGACAAATATAATATTGCGAGACTTGCCGTACTGGAACCTTCCCAGATAAAATTTTTAATCGAAAGCAAAATTAAATTTGATGATTTTATTCTTTACACCCAGCTTGAAAAAGAACTTGCCGTAAGGACAGAATTGATTATTTTAAAGAAGAAAATTTTTCCCCCTAAAAACAGCATTATGGTAAATAACCTTGTACTGAACCTGGATAAGTACGAGTTGTCAGTTAACCAAAAACCAATAGAGCTAACCTTTAAGGAATTTGAACTTTTTAAACTTCTTCTTCAAAACCAGGACAAAGTTTTCAGCAGGAATAAACTGCTTTCCGCCGTATGGGAATATGATTTCTACGGGGGCAGCAGGACCGTAGACGTGCATATGAGAAGACTCCGTTCCAAAATCCCTCCCCCCTATAACCTTATGCTAAAAACCATAAGAAACGTCGGTTATATGTTTTCCACCCAGATTTAGCCGGATATTAATTCATCTGCCTCCCCCGGGATATTTAACATACTTTTAACAGAAATGTAACTTACCGGTAAAATACACGCGGTAAAATACATCCTATTATAAATTTAGTAAAGAAAGGTAAAAAATGGATGTTTCAATGAGTCTGGACACCATATGGACACTGATTGCTGCATTTCTGGTATTTTTCATGCAGCCCGGTTTTGCCATGGTGGAAACCGGCTTCACCAGAGCCAAGAATGCTGTAAACATACTTATGAAAAATCTGGTGGATGTTTGTATTGGCTGCGTTGTATTTTTTCTGGTTGGCTATGGACTTATGTTTGGAAGTGATGCAGGCGGATTTATCGGAACCGACAATTTTATTGTTGGAATACTGGGCCAGTCAGATACTTCAAGCTTTGCCTTCTGGATTTTTCAAGCGGTATTCGCAGCCACTGCAGCCACTATTGTTTCGGGAGCTGTTGCCGAAAGGATCAAATTCAAAAACTATCTGGTTTACTCCGTATTCATTACCGCACTGATATATCCGGTAGTTGGTCACTGGATATGGGGAGGCGGATGGCTGGCAAATATGGGTATGATTGACTTTGCCGGCTCTACTGTAGTTCATTCAGTTGGAGGATGGGCCGGTCTGGCCGGTGCCCTTATGCTGGGACCAAGACTCGGAAAATACAATAAGGATGGAAGCTCAAATGCCATTACCGGTCATAATATACCTCTTGCCGCGCTGGGGGTATTTATTTTATGGTTTGGATGGTATGGATTTAATCCCGGCAGTACGCTTTCGGGTCAAAGCCCCGCTATATCCACCATAACCGTAACCACTACTCTTTCTGCTGCGGCGGCAGCACTGGCAGCAATGTTCTTTACCTGGATAAGATATAGAAAGCCGGATGCTTCCATGACCTTAAACGGTGCGCTGGCTGGACTGGTGGGAATTACAGCCGGATGTGCGTTAGTATCCCCCATAAGCGCTATGATTATAGGGGTACTATGCGGAATAATTGTAAGCATATCAATAGATTTATTTGATAAGAAATTTAAAGTAGACGACCCGGTAGGAGCAATCTCCGTTCACGGCATATGCGGTTTTTTCGGAACTTTATTCGTAGGCCTGTTTGCACAGTCGGAATATGCAAGTCTTGCAGGATTTGAAGGAGTAAATGGACTGTTTTTTGGCGGTGGAGGCAAACTGCTTCTTACCCAGTTTATAGGAACAATGAGTGTATTTGCCTGGACTTTCGGAACGATGCTTCTAATATTCTTTGTGGTTAAAAAGACCATGGGACTTAGAGTATCCAGAGAAACAGAGCTAAAAGGGCTTGATATTGAAGAGCATGGTATGGAAGCATACAGCGGATTTCAAATATTTCAAAATGATTAAATATTATTAACTCACTGCGTAAAGGAGGATATAAAAATGAAATTAATCATTGCCATGATTCAGCCGCATAAACTACCCGATGTAAAAAAGGAATTATTTGATAATGAAATATACAAGATGACCATAACCAACGTTCTTGGCTGCGGCCAGCAAAAGGGTTATACTGAAACTTACAGGGGAGTTATACACGAAGTTAATCTCATTAAGAAAGTAAGACTGGAAGTAGCAGTAAACGAGGATTTTGTTGAACCGACTATTGAGGCAATTAAAAAGGGCGCCTACAGCGGGAATATTGGAGACGGTAAGATATTTGTTCTGGACCTTATAAAATGTATAAGGATCAGAACCGGAGAAGAAGGAAAAGATGCTATAGGCTAGACCGATTAAAAATAGGAGGTTGGAGAAATATTTAACATAGATTTAACATGTTTTATGTAAATTTTTCTAAAAATTAAGTTATAATATTCTCCAATCTCTGAATTTATTTAAACGTTAAAAACAGAACATAAGTATAATATTTAATAAAAGATCGAAGGAAGTGATGATATGGGAAAAACTGATGAAATGAAAGAGTATGTATTAAAAAAGGCCCATGACAATAACATAAAATTCATAAGATTCTGGTTTACGGATGTTCAGGGTTTTTTGAAAAGTTTTGCTATTACTGTAGAAGAACTTGAGGGTGCATTATCGGAAGGTATGGGATTCGATGGGTCTTCTATCGAAGGATTTTCAAGGATAGAAGAAAGCGATGTTATCGCTATGCCTGATCCCAGCACTTTCCAGATACTTCCCTGGAGTCATAAAGAAAATGGTGTTGCCAGGATGTTCTGCGATATACTTGAACCGGATGGCTCAAATTTTAAAGGTGATCCGCGGTGGGTTCTCAAGAGAATGCTAAAAAAAGTAAAAGATATGGGATATACTTTTTACGTTGGACCGGAGCTGGAGTTCTTTTACTTTAAAAGTGATGAGGGTAATCCTGAAATACTGGATAAAGGCGGATATTTTGACCTGACCACTCTGGATGTAGCCAGTGAGCTGAGGAGAACTACTGTACTATACCTGGAGTCAATGGGAATCGGCGTGGAATATTCTCACCATGAGGTGGCTCCTTCACAGCATGAAATAGATTTAAGGTATACCGATGCCCTGACTATGGCAGATAATGCTATGACCTACAGAATTATAGTAAAAGAAGTTGCCACCAGAAACGGCGTTTATGCCACTTTTATGCCTAAGCCTTTATTCGGGGAGAACGGAAGCGGTATGCACACTCACCAATCTCTTTTTAAAGGAGATAAAAACGCATTCTACGATGTAAACGATAAATACCATCTCTCTGATATAGGCAAAAATTATATTGCCGGAACACTCAAGCACTGCAAAGAAATAGTAGCCATAACCAATCAATGGGTTAACTCTTACAAGAGGCTGGTACCCGGATATGAGGCTCCGGTTTATATATCCTGGGCCAGGAGAAACAGGTCCACCCTTGTAAGGGTACCAATGTATAAGCCGGGAAAGGAAACATCGACCAGGATAGAATTCAGATGTCCTGACCCTGCCTGCAATCCCTACCTTGCCTTTAGTGTAATGCTGGCATCCGGTCTGGAAGGTATAAAAAACAAATACAAACTTGCCGAACCTATAGAAGAAAACATCTTTGAAATGGATGCCAAGAGAAGAGAAGAAGCAGGCATAGATACTCTTCCCGACAATTTACTTGAAGCAGTAAAGCTTATGGAAGACAGTAAGTTAGTAAAGGAAACTCTTGGGGATCATATATTCAATAAATTTATAGAAAATAAAAAAATTGAATGGGACAGGTACAGAACTCACGTTTCCAAGTATGAGCTGGACTCTTATCTTCCCATACTATAATATCCAAATTTTTAATAAAACAGGACATATAAGAAAATAAGACCTTAACTAATTGAAGTTAAGGTCTTATTTTTAATTTAACGGAATTTTTCCCAATGACGGATCTTCTGATTTAAGCTTAAATTACCCGAAACTATCCAATTAATTTTAACAACAGACTTAATGCAATACAGAAAACGCCTGCAATAAGCATCTTTACACCGCTGATTATAAGATTGCTCCGGGATATTTTCCCCAGAAACATGCCTATTCCAAATAATATTGAAAATGCCAGGGCAAAACCAATGTAATAACAGATATTTATGGGTATATATTTCCCGAAAACGAATGGCGTCAAAGGAATAAATGCCGTTACCACCGGTGATAGCCCGTTTACCATAGCAAGCACTTTTATAGCAAATTTCTGAGCATCAGATATTATTGTCTCATCCAGATTATAAAGAGTTGATTCTTCTAAATCATCAAGCTCCCTTCTCCTTTCAGCTGTTTCACTGTTATAAGCGCTCCAAACCCCGGAAACACCCAGAGAAATACATATGGCACCGCCGGCTATTATAACATTTGTATATTCTGTGACTCTTATAATATAGTTCCCTACAAGAATACCTATACTGGTAATCACTCCATCAAAACCATTTACGGCAAAATATCTTCTTACAATTTTATTGATGCCTGCAATCCTATTATAGGTTTTAATTCTTTCAATATAATCTGAAAGTCTCTTCTTAACATAGCTCATTTTTAATTTTACACTCACCTTCTAAAATATATTAGGCTTTTTTATGACCTTTGTATCAATACTAATGGTACTAAAAGATATTAATATTTCCGGCAGTAACTTCTGGAAAAATTATAAGGCTTTGGTTATAACCCTTTAACAATGAAATTTATATTAATTATGAGGAAACAACATCGCTGCTACCTGGTAGACTAAATAATTATAAATTTATCATTCATATACTCAAAAATTATATCATACAACAGCATTATTTTCTTGGAGGGTCATTATATCGGTTACAGTTTAATCATACCTTAACTTTTTCCTTTCCATTATGCTCTTTTCCACTTAAAACTCTGCCTATAAACATTATAACCAATCCCGGATCAAATTGTGCTCCGCTTCATCTCTGCAGCTCTATAATTGATTCATCCTCACTCATTTTCCCCTCATAGAGCCTGCCGCCTCCCATAACATCGTAAGTATCCACAATAGATATTATTCTTGAAGTAATGGGAATTTCCTTGCCTTTTAGTACACAGGGATAATCAGCGCCATCCCACCGTTCATGGTGGTAAAGGATTCCATAAGTCATTAAACTTACTGGTAAAAATCAGCACCAAAGTTATGGCAGGCAACTTTGAAAGCGTGTAAATAGTTTTATGATTTATATTCCGGTTTCGATTCGTAAATTGAAGGGCAAATTAAAGCCAGATAACCGATATTGAAACGATTCTTATGAAGGAAATCTTGTCAAATATGAACTTAAGAGGAATTAATTAAAACCACCATTCAGATATTTTTATCTTATCAGTAATTCAACCCCTGGTCATTTCAATACTTCAATTGAAATATATAAGCTAACCAGTCTTTGTTTTTATATCCTCGTCGTTTTTAAATAAATCAAACTCATCTTCCGGTATATACCAGCTTTTCCCAATCTTTTTTGCCCTGAACATACCAGATTTACACCATCTCCTTATGGTTACTGGCTTAACTCTTAATATCTTAGCCGCATCATTGACTTTATATAATTTTTTTATCAACTATTTGCCTTCCTAAACTAATAAAAAGTAAAACAAAGTTATGTAAATTAATATTAAGTTTAATAAATAGATAAATAAAAGTCAATAGCAATATATATAAACATATAATAATAAATAAATAATATATAAATTAATTATTTAATTATCAATCCAATATAAAGATTTTGTAAACATAATTAAGCTGGTTGGAGGCATTATTGCATGCACCTTAAAACCATGGATTATAACGATTGATAACCGATTATCTAAACTTTTACCGGAGAATTTTAAGTGATTTTTTAGAGATATAAATATTTATATAAGGCTTCGGCCACTCCATCTTTATCATATTCACTTACCACAGAATCAGCAGCTTTTTTTACTATCCATGGAGAATTTTCCATAGCAACACCCGTACCGGCAAATCTTATAACTCCCAGATCATTTTCACTGTCACCTATTGCCAGAACCTGGCTTTGCTTTATTCCCGTTATTTCCAGTATTTTTTTAATTCCAAAGACTTTTCCTGCCTTCTTATTTAAAACATTCAAAAAATAGGGCCCGCCCCTCCTGGCCTTAATGCCATTTCCGATATTGGACTCCAGATATTCATTAAAACTGTCATTCCGGTCAATAGTCAGTGTAAGAATAAGCGAATTTTCAGTAATATAGTCTGATGTAAGATCTTTTACTTTTTTTAAGGGTTCATCGGCTGCTGATATATATTTTAAAAAGGGGTGTCCCCTGTCATAATAAAGTACGCCGTCTGTGGTTTGTACAGCATGGCCCCTCCCCCATTCCCGGGCCATTTCTATAACCTCAATGAACGATTCTTTGGGAATTTTTAATGTTACCAGCAAATTCAAATTCTTATCCACGACAGCAGCTCCTCCTGCCGCTATTTGTGGGTCAGTCAGGTGAAACTCCCTGATTAACTTTCCTACGAAAAAAATAGACCTTCCGGTAGATAAGATAACTTTTATTCCGCTTTTTAAACATTTTTTGATTGCTTCTTTGTTCCTGACACTTATTCTGGATTTTGAATTTAACAGCGTCCCATCTAAATCAATGGCAATTAATCTTATCAATTATATTTTCTCATTAAAATTATTCGCTCTCCTCCCCCTGTGTTTCATCTTGTGGTGTGTACTGGTAAGAATCTCCCAGCTGTCCCTGTAGATTACTCAAATCAATAATTGGAATAATCCCTTCTTCAGGTAGAATTCCCCAGGAGATATTGGGTGACAATTTTTGTATAAACTCAAGCTGTATTATCTGAGGATACTCCTTAAGAGCTTCGCCCTTAATTTCAATCTGCCTCGCTTCTGCCTCGGCCTGTATTATTAACTGTTCTTTCTTAATTTTTTCCTGCTCAAGGATATTCCGCTCCACTACGATCCTTTCCTCTGCAATTTGTTTCTCTTCCAGTATATTGAAATATCCTTCAGTGAAATCTATTTTTCTTAGTAAAAACTCATCCAGTATTATTCCGTTTTTCTCAAATATTGGCCTTAAAGCATTGCCTATTTCATCCTGAACATCAAATACCTGTTCGGAATAAAGCTGGGCAGCAGTATATTTCTTCGGAATATTCCTGGACAGAGACCTGGCTTCAGTTTTAACCACTTTTTCTACCAGGTTATCCATAGTTCCTATATTATTCAATATCCATTCGGCTTGTTTGCCGTCTATGGAAAACCTGATGGTGTACTTCAACTTTATCTGCTGTCCATCTGAAGAAGTTGTGTCCACTGCATAGTCAGGGTAATTGGCCTGGCTGGTTTCCGGCAAATCACTTGTCTCATAAGTCACCTGCCTGGTTGAATAATTAAGCGTATTCTGTATGAACGGCACTTTTATATGTATTCCAGGGTTAAAAGTAACTCCCACTGTCCTCCCGAACTGGGTAAGCACCCTTATATTTCCGGCCTGAACTATAACAAAACTGTTTAAAAGCAGCAGCAACACTACAACAAATATGACCACTCCGATAATTATCTTAGG
This sequence comes from uncultured Actinomycetota bacterium, assembly GCA_964534695.1. GTDB lineage: Bacteria > Actinomycetota > Humimicrobiia > Humimicrobiales > Humimicrobiaceae > CAZBSE01. Next base: position 8,069 of record CAZHOY010000040.1, read on the forward strand.
GACAAATTTCATTTTCATACCTCCGTATTAAATATTCTTAATCTTTTTTTCCGGTAGATTTTTAAAATATACTACCATATATTAAACAAATACAAAATTATTCCGCTTCTGTTCTCGGTTATAAACAAAAAAGAGATGACTCCCGCACCTGCAGTCCGAGGATCCAAACCTCATTACAGGTTTTGCTGTGGTTCTCACCTTTTTTGCAATATCACACTCTATCTTTTTTTCGGTTTCAATACAGTAAACATAGTCAACATTCACATACTTATTCGACAGAAAGTAATCTATGTGCCAGAATTTCCTTTTTTTGCTTCTCAGATGTCTTGATACCCTCCCTTCTATCCCGTTTAAAGCCGAACCCACATATAAGTAAAAGCCTTCCCTAAAATTAATAACTCCAAGCTTACCGATTCTTATCGATTGCGGCTTCCTGCAGCTTATAAGCAAACAATATACACCCTTCATTTATCCATTACCTTATTCTGTTATTAATGTAACAATCCGATTTAACTTTTTCTTAATTGGTCACTTACTTCTTTTTTCGCTAAAATTTTTCTCATTATAATATCCGCACCATAAGAAGACCTTACAAATACGCCGCTCTTCACTGCCTCAAAATTAAAACTTTTTGCCAGTTTTTCTAAATCCTCAAATTCTTCCGGTCTGTAATATTTTTCTACCGAAAGATTTGATCCAGAAGGCTTGAGGTACTGACCCATAGTCACAATATCACAGCCCACCTCTCTTAAATCTGAAAGTAATTGTACTATTTCTTTTCCGGTTTCTCCAAGGCCCAGCATAAATCCGGATTTAGTATAAATATCGGTTCTTATCGATTTTACCGATTTCAGTATATTAAGTGATGTCTCATAATCTGCTTCTTTCCTAACCCTATTATAATTCCTTCTAACTGTTTCCATATTATGATTTAATACATCCGGATGCTGCTTTAGAAGTACTTCCAGATTCCTGATGTCCCCTTTAAAATCGGGAATCAGGCATTCTATTCTTGTGTTGGGATTAAGCTTTCTTATTTCAATTACAGTTTTTGCAAAATGTGAGCTTCCGCCGTCGCTTAGATCGTCTCTGGTTACCGAAGTGATAACCACATATTTTAATTCCGCTTCTTTTACTGCCCTCGCTACTCTGTACGGTTCCTCCTCATCCAAAGTTTTTGGCGTTCCCGATTTTATTCCGCAGAAACCGCAATTTCTGGTACAGATATCGCCCATTAGCATAAAAGTCGCTGTTTTTTTGCTGAAACATTCAAAAATATTGGGGCACTTTGCACTCTGGCAAACGGTATTAAGTTGTAAGCTGCAAATGAGGTTTCTTACCCGGCTGATATTTAAATTATTCAGACTTATTCTTTTCTTAAGCCAATCAGGTTTCCTATCCAAATATTTTACCCGCTACTCTTTCTAAATCCTTTATAGAGCCAAATTCTATTATTATCTTTCCTTTTTTTCTCCCCATAATTATTTTCACAGGGGCATTCAGATACTCGGTCATTCTTATGGATATTTCCGGGAGCTTACTCAGCTGTTCCACTTCTCTACTTTTTCTCTCCCTGCTGCGCTCAATCTTTCTGTTTGCTATTCTTTCTACATCCCTTACGCTTAAGCCCTCTTTAACAATAAGATTAGCAACTTTTATTCTCTTGCCTTCTTCTATAGCAAGTAATGATCTGGCATGTCCCTCACTTAATTTTTCTTCATCTATTAACTTTTGGATTTCTGCAGGAAGGGAAAGCAGTCTCAGGGAATTGGTTATTGATGTTCTGCTCTTACCGATTCTTTTTGAAAGCTGGTCATGAGTAATCTTAAACTCATCTATAAGCTGCTTAAATGTATAAGCTTTTTCCATTGGTTTTAAGTCATCCCTGTGCAAGTTTTCAATCAAAGCCATCTCCAAAGAAGCTCTGTCATCAATATCTCTAGCTATTATTGAGGGAATGGTATTAATACCAATTTTTTTAACAGCTCTGCA
>CAZHOY010000041.1:0-9901 GCA_964534695.1 uncultured Actinomycetota bacterium
CATCCGGAAATCGAACTCGTGCAGATGGTACTATTTTCCGAAGCAGGTTTTAGCGTATATAAATCATCCCTGGAAAAGATTATAAAAGAGTAGAAAAACAAATTAAGAGCACTTGGAGAAACCACAGTTCCTGCAGATGTAACAGCCCCCTTCGGGTTCCATCAGTCCGCTGCATTCCGGGCATATCATAATCGACCTGGGTCCGTTGGTTATGCCCATATCAAACTTAGTGGACCCTCTCAGATAAAAATCTACGGCCTTGCTCATCGCATCGGGACAGGAAAGAACATGAGTTTCCGGATCAGCTATACAGGTTATACATCTTACTCCCTCTAACTGCTTCTTTACCGACTCTATATCAATACCCGACCTGATGGCAATACTTATAAGTCTGCCCACGGCTTCGGTCAGGGCAGTGCACCCCTCTTCGCCGGTATTCGTGAATACCTCGCAGATGCCGTTTTCATCTGAGTTGACGGTAACATAAAGCTTCCCGCAATTTCCTATTTTATATTTTTTAGTCATACCGTAAGTGACTTCAGGCCTTTCTCTGGGCTTAAGTCTTTCTTTTTTCTCTGCATCTTCCTTCTCTGCTTTTTCCTTATGTGAACTTTTTGCCTTCTCCTCTGTTTTCTTCCGGCCCGTAACACCTTTTTCTTTTCCTTTTTTCCTTCCCTTTACCTGAAGCACCTGGGTATCCCTGCTGTTGTCCCTGAAAATAGTTATACCCTTGCAGCCCAATCTATAAGCCAGCATATATACATTTTCCACGTCTTGAACCGTAGCAGCATTGGCAAAATTAACCGTCTTGGAAACAGCGTTGTCCACAAATTTCTGAAAAGCGGCCTGGGTTCTTACGTGCCATTTCGGAGATATTTCATGTGCCGTAACAAATATCCTCTTATACTCTGAAGGCACCTCTTTAATACCCTTCAGGTTCCCGGTCTCAGCTATTTTCTCCATAATCTCTTCACTATAAAATTCATCATCGGTTGCAACCTTTTTAAAATATTTGTTAACCTCAACAAGCCTGTCATTGTCCATAACATTCTTAACAAAGGATATAGCAAACAGCGGTTCCACTCCGCTTGAACAATCAGCAATAATGCTTAAAGTTCCGGTAGGAGCAATAGTGGTGGTGGTGGCATTTCTAATTTCATAACCATCGGGACTGTCATATATGCTTCCCTTGAAGTTAGGGAATACTCCCCTTTCCTTTGCCAGTAATTTTGACTCATTTCTAGATTCATCCTGAATGAAGCTCATAATCTTCTGGGCCAGCTCCAGGGCCTCCTCGCTGTCATAGGGAATGCCAAGCATTATAAGCAGATCCGCATATCCCATCACTCCCAGGCCTATCTTTCTATTTCCATTAGCCATCTCATTTATTTTCTCCAGGGGGTACCTGCTCATATCAATAACATCATCCAGAAACCTCACGGCTATGTGGACCACTCCCCTTAACCTGTCATAATCCACTTTCCTTATACCCTCTTCTTCCTTTACCATATGGGCCAGATTTATGGATCCCAGATTACAGGCTTCGTAAGGTAGCAGGGGCTGCTCGCCGCAGGGATTGGTGCTTTCAATCTGTCCCAGGCTAGGAGTCGGATTATCCTTATTCAACCTGTCCAGGAATATTATGCCCGGATCGCCATTCTTCCACGCATGTTCCACAATTTTACCGAATACTTCTCTTGCCCTGTATTTATCCACTACCTCTTTGGTCCTGGGATTTATAATTTCATATTCATCATCATTTTCCACTGCCTTCATAAATGTTTCGGTTACTCCCACGGAAATGTTAAAATTGGTTAGTTTCTCATTATTTTCCTTGGAGGTAATAAAATCTAGAATATCAGGATGATCTACCCTTAGAATTCCCATATTTGCTCCCCTTCTGGTTCCGCCCTGTTTTATGGTGTCAGTCGCGGCGTTAAAAACAGTCATAAAAGATATCGGCCCGCTGGAGACTCCCTTAGTAGAAAGGACCACGTCGTTTTTCGGCCTTATATGGGAAAATGAATAGCCAACTCCACCCCCTGATTTTTGTATCAGTGCAGTTTCCTTAAGCGCCTCGAAAATATCATTCATTGAATCGCCAACCGGAAGAACAAAGCAGGCAGCCAGCTGCTGGAGTTCTTTACCGGCATTCATAAGCGTGGGGGAATTTGGAAGAAAATCAAGATCTGACATAATATCAAAAAACTGTCTTTCTACCTCTTTTATTTCCTGTTCCGTCTTGCCGTAACCCTTTTCCGCGGAGGCTATATTCCTGGCTACCCTTATAAACATATCCCTGGGTTTTTCTAAAAGGCCTCCTTCTTCATCTCTTTTTAAATATCTTCTTTCCAGGACCTTTACGGCATTTTCGGACAGGTTAAGTTTTTTACTTAAGTAGTAATCATTCCGGCTTTTTTTATTTGATTCTCTGATTTCTTTCATTAATTAATAACTCTCCCAAACTCTTAAATAATAATTTAAAAATCAGCCCATCTTTTCTTTGAATAGCTCCTTTTTGCTGCCGGTTCCTCTCCCAAGGGGACAGAAAACCCCGAGAAAATAATTTATATTATTTTTACCTTTATGAGAATTAATGTTGTCCTGAAGATCTGTATCTAACCACTATATTGTACACTTATAAATATTAATACACTATATATTGTATGTCAATAGAAATCTGCTTTTTAGCTAAAAAATAAAACGGTAAAATTTATTTTAACACAGTATCATGCCGCAGATAAAAAAATTCTCTTATCATTTGATTTTTACCGCAGCCATTTGTATATAAAAGTTTTTTTAGTTATCAATACAATATAACAATCATTTCTGGTATAATAGCTTACTTGGTACAAGCGCCATGCTATTAATTTTATAAATAAACTAACCCTTAAGGAAGTACTTTATGAGCTCGGTTATTAAAAAGAGAAGAAGAAAAATGAGAAAAAAAAAGCATAAGAAAATGCTTAAAAAAACAAGGTGGCAGAGAAGAAATAAATGATAAATAACAATAGTGCCAATAAAATGGAATTGCTGGGCATTCTTGATAAAAAGATCCTTGTCGGCGACGGGGCTATGGGCACAACTTTGTTTTCAGCAGGTTTTACCGGATGCCCCGATTTACTGAATATAGATGACAGCGGTATTAAAAAGGTAATAGATATTCATCTGGGTTACCTTGAAGCAGGTTCGAATATTATTCAAACCAATACCTTTGGTTCCACCCCCATAAAACTTGAGTCCCTGGGGCTGGAAAAAGAAGTTAAAAAAATAAACCAGAATGCAGTAAAAGCAGTAAAACAGGCTATTGACACCTATCTTTCAAAATCAGAAAGAAGCAAGCCGCTGTTCATTGCCGGCGATATAGGACCTCTGGGGAAATTAGTGGAGCCAGTCGGCAGTTTAAAACACCAGGAAGCAGTGGACTCATTCTCGGAGCAGGCAGAACTGCTCATAGGAGAAGGAGTGGACCTTATAATAATCGAGACCATAATAGATTTAAACGAAGCACTGGCAGCAATCGAAGCAGTCAGAAAAATATCAAAGGACATTCCCGTTGCCTGTACCCTTTCCTTCGGTGAAAACGGCGTAACCATTATGGGAAACAAAGCGGAAGATGTGATTGGTAAACTAACCGGTGCAGGAGCCGACATAGCCGGGGCAAACTGCGGTATGGGCTCGGATTCAATGATAGGTGTGGTTAAAAAAATGAGAGAGGCAAATACAGATGCCAGACTTATCTTTCAGCCCAATGCAGGACTGCCTGTACTGGCAGAGGGCAAGACTTCATATAATGAAACACCGGAAATTATGGCTTCAAATGTGGAGAAGTTTCTGCCCTACAGGCCATCCATTATCGGAGGATGCTGCGGCAGCACTGCAAAACATATACAGGCAATAGTAAATATAGTGAGCCGCTATAATAAAAACCTGTAATCATTATACGGCCATAAGTTGCCGGTAACCCCTTAGAATTTTTTACCTGTCCTCTCCACCAGCGGCATTAATTTACTTTCCAGGGAATTTTCATCTTCATCCAGACTGGCCTTCAGTAAAAACCACCTTTCAACATGTTCGGTAGATCCCCCCGGAGGAATCATAACCAGATTTCCAAGTGTCTCCATCTCCAGTATATCCTGATTGGTATAAACCTCCGTATTTACCCCAAAGTCAGGATATTTTAATTTTCGATTACAATCATACCTCTTTATAAAAACCATACCGTTAAGATAATATGCCATCCAGCCGGGTGTATTTAAAACACCAAATTTCTGGGCCGTCTCCGATTCCGGGTCCTGCTTTAACTGAATGAATTTATCGCCCCATACCCACCGGGGGTCCTTCATCCGGATGTAACCCCAGAGAACAACGGGCCTTACAGGGAGAAGATTCTCCTCTCCTGACTGGTAAGGCTCCTGGGGTATTACGGCCCTTCCGCCCTGTGTCATAGCCGAAATTGCCCAGGGGGCAGCCTCAATATCCCACAGATTATGATTGATCAATCTATGCAAAACTTTAACACTGCCGTCATCCGATTCGATAGTTATTTCCATTTCTTTTTGAACGCCGGTAGTTTCCTCGGTTCTCTGGGTAAGCTTAAGAGTTTTTCCATTCCAGTTATATTCCACCGGATTATTATCAGGATAATATGTGCGGGGCATAGCTTCAGGCGAGTGCCAGAACCTATGGCCTCCATATATCAGCCACTCTTTCCCTCCTGTTTTACCCTGCTGCTGCTTAAATTCTTTAAAAATATTCTGTCCTCCTATAAATCCCAGGCGGACAATCCTGGGGCCCACGTCAGTAGTAGCTACCAGCTCCGCTTCCCCATAGGTTATGCGGATACAGTTTTCCCAACCTCCGAAATTGAATTTTTCATCAATCTCCATAGAATTCCTCCCTAAATTTAAAAAATTTGCTATTCATCTTCCATAACTAACGCTTTTTCTACAGTGTTATAATTATTTACTGCGTTCCAGCATAAGAATCCATCTATTCCCAGCTCTTCCGCCGCCCTAATCTGTTCCAGAATCTCTGTTTCCGTATACCTTACATTATTAAGGCTAAATGCCTGTATCCAGGGAATTACCATACACTCCGTATCGCCTATCCTCGAAATGCCCTTTTCCAAAGTATATTTTACCACCTCGTAAGGATGTTCGTCGGGAAGTCTGTATCCCAGGAAGTTTTCATTATAATGAGAGGGATAGGTCATGGGATATATATAATCCAGATAAGGAACCATTTCTTCAATCAATTGGCCTATACCCTGGTCATCATTTGCTATAAATGTCCATCCGAAAACATCCGCAGAGATTTTTATATCATAGTCTTTTGTTTCTTCCCTTACCCTTTTTAAAAAACTGGTAATAGCCCAGACTTTGGAATTATTGCCGTTATTATAAGTATATTCCGCATAATATATGTTTCCCCTGGCCGGCGCCCTTATATAATCGAATTGGATCTCTTTTACTCCTTTTTCTGCAAGCTCCTTTATCATTTGTATGTGATAATCCCATACTTCCTGACTATAAATATCAGGCCAATAAGAACCTTCCGAATAAAGCAGCTTGCCGGTTCTCGAATCCATGATTGCCAGTTCCGGTTTGGATCTTGGCAGTATGTAGTCCTTAAAAACAACCATCCTGGCTATGCTGTTAATCTTTCTGCGTCTCGTTTCCTCCAACAATATTTCTATGTCGTAGTAGTTCTTAACCGCTCCTATTTCCCAGGCGAATTCCACTTCAGTATTGTAATTAACATATCCCCAGGTATCTTTAACATCAAATACAATACTATTCAGCTCGGTTTCGCCTATTAATCTGTATATCTCATTTCTTTTTTCAATATTGCCCGTATTATATCCTGTTAGATATACTGCTTTCTGGGTACCGGGTATTATCTTCAGATATCTGCTGCCACTGTTATCACCCAGAAAGCCTTTATGGGCCTCAGCTTCCAGATTATTTAAAGGAATAATAAAAAGAATGGATATTATTGATATTATCAGTATTACCATTATTGGCTTTTTTTGCATAGCTCTTCCGCTTTATAGTCCTGTAAAATTTAATGGCTAAAATCTGCGTGCTTTTATAATTATTATATTTGTTTATCTGCTAAATTACTAATATCCTTACAGGCAATTACAGGAGTATAAAAAGAAAGGAAATTTATAGAGGATCATCCCTCCTGACAGCGGGGACAAAAATAAGCACCCCTCCCGGATATGTTTATTCTTTTAATTCGAGTACCGCATCTAGGGCACCTACCGGATTTATTCCTGTTTTTACTTATATAAAGTTCAGGATACCTTTCAATTTCAGATTCCAGATTTATTGCTGTCTTCAGTACCTTTTTCATATAGTTATATATTTTCCCCATCTTTCTGCTGCCCAGCAAATCCACTTTTGTCTCCGGATGGATGCCGGACTGGAATAAAATTTCATCTGCATAAATATTACCTATGCCTGCAATAAAGCTCTGGTCCAGAAGTACCGGCTTTATCCTTCCTCTCCTACTTCCCATCAGCCTGAAAAATTCATTTCTCTTAATACCCAGGGCATCCGGCCCCAGCCTTTTTACCTTCACAAAGTTTTCCACTGAATCCGTAAAATATATTTTACCCAGCATTCTTATGCATCTGAAAGCAAGCTTTGAATTATCGAAAAAGGATAAAATAAACCTACTGTAGGAGGGAATCTCACTTTGGCTTTTAAAACACTTAAGTGAACCGGTCATACCGAAATGAAAAACCAGAAAGCAGCGATAACTGCTCTCCATAAAAAGATACTTGCCATGGCGGCTGGCGGATTTAAAAACGCTTCCAATCAGATTTTGCTTTAAATTTTTCTCGGAAACATTACCCAGAATTTTTTTATTTACAACTTTCAGGCCAGTTACCTTTTTGCAGACAAACTCACGCTCAAAATATTTTTTTAGGCTCTGTACCTCAGGCAATTCCGGCATATTCTTGCTTTGACCAAAATCATTATTTTAATTTCATTTCAAACTCAATCTCATCTATATTATCATTGGTGGTTATGAGCCACACTCTTTTCAGTTTCACTTTTTTGGTAAATTCTATAACTTTGCTTATAGGGCTGGTACCTATTCCCTTATTTTCCAGCAAACTGTCCAGGCTTATTATCTCAAGGCTGCTACCTTTAACTTTATAAGTAATTAATCCTTTTCTTTTTCCATCAACCTCTGCAATAAATCCATCCAGCTTATCATAGTAGTGCAGCTTCCCCCTGGTCAAAACAAAGCTGCTTCCCCAGCTAGTTTTTAAAAATTCTTTAACCCCGGATTTCTTTACTACTTCTTTTTTTTATCCATCTGCTCCATTATTTCTTCTATCTTCTTCTTCTCCCAGCTTGCTCCGGTAAATTTACTAAATGCAAAAACTCCCATGGCATGCCAGAAAAGACCAATTCCCCAGAAAACAGTAACCCAGTAAAACCATAATGCGAAGGGGCTTGTAATCAGGTTAATCACCAGCAATACCACATTTACCCCTACATAAGCAAACAGGTGGCTGTAGAAACCTCTTATCTCGTCAACTCTTCTTTTAGCTGCCTTGTATTTTTCTTCATCTGTCTTTATATCGCTCATTATTCTAACCTCCTTTGATACTAATAATTTTTTATACTTTAACCCCGTTCCCGGATAGAATCAATACTCGTAATTTAAATATTTCTTTGAAGCAGGGTCATTAAACCTCTTCCACAGAATTGCTCCTATTATGGTTCCTATAGGGAAAAAGAATACCATAGTTACCACCAGGACCGCTCTGCCCAGAGGTACCGCAAAAGATTTTCTCTGATAAATACCAATCAGCTCTGCAATATATAATGCCGGACCGATTAATGAATAAACCATCCTGAAAGGAAAGCTTATAATATTACCCATTACATCTGCTGCAGTACTCAGGGTAAACGGGCCGCTTAGATAACTTCTAATAAAATCCAGTGAGCCCCAGCCGAATCCCGAGAATACAGCTATTCCCAGAAGAATAGCCATTACCCAGCATAGTATTAATACTCCTTCCAGCTGTCTTTTTCCTTCTTTTAATTCTTGTTTAGCTATCTCTGCCATTATTGCTCCTTTCTTATAGTCTTTTTTAATTTTAACTATCCATGAGCCTTCTGTAAATCCGCTTGTTAAATTATAACTGCCCTCAGTCTATGCTTTTAATCCTGCCAAGCCCGGAAATGTCCTGTTTTACAATCGGAACTCCAATATAATAAACATTTCCCACACCGCTGATGTTAACATCTAGCTCCTCGGTAACATTTACTGTGGCACTGCCGGCTCCTGAAACTTCGATCTTACATCCCTTACTCTCTAGTTCTTTAGCATTGTATTTCCCCACGCCGCTGATATTAACACTCTGGCTGTCAACTTTTCCGCTCAAGGTTAAGTCGCCTGCTCCCGTTGATTTAGTACTAATCTCATTAGCATTTATATTAAAATCAATATCTCCCACGCCGCTGATATCAAATTCAAACCGATCGGTGTCCAGACCTTCACAATCAACCCTTCCGGCTCCGCTCATTGAAATCTTATTAAGGTCAACCACGCACAGGTAAAAATTTATATTTTTCACAGGTACGAAACTATAGCCTCTCCTGAATCTGATAGTCAGTTCATTCCCCGAGACGTCTGTTTCTATCAAAGGAAGTATATTATCATCAGCTTCTACCAGCAGTGATTCTTCCTCTCCCTGGGTTATAATCAAATTTCCCATTCCTGTAAATTCTATCTCACTGAAACCGGATACGTTTCTTTCTTCGGTCTCAATATCTCCGGACCCCCTTACCAATCCTATGGTCCATTTGCACGAGACTGCAAATAAGGCCAGTATACCTATTACAGCTGCTATTTGAATCATTTTTATTATTTTCACAGCTTTGCTTTTTTTATTTATTGTTTTCATATTTTCCTCCTTTTTCAAGTATTTATTTAATAGCGTTGTATTGGTTAATAGTCCACCTTAATATTCCCGGAAATGGTGCTCACAACAATTTCTCTCTCACCGCTTCCAACTGTACCCTCCAGGCTTCTCCTGCCTGAAGAGGTTATCTTGATGAGAAACCTATTCTCGATATCGCCTGATACGGTACCTGCTTTAAGATAAAACTCTGCATTTTCGGAAAGATAAATCTCAACATCGCCGGATGTGGTTTTAACGCTGGTGTCGCTTGTATCCTCCTGCTGTATATAAACATTACCGGACACAGTAACTACTTTAATATCTTCATTCTGGCTGCCATCCTCAAGTACCACGTCTCCCGACACCAGGTGAATATTTATATTCCCTGTATAACCTTTTAAATCAACATTCCCCGATGTTGATTCAAATTTTAAATCATCGGTAAGAAAGGATTCACCTTTAAAATCCCCGGATACACCACTATAGTCAAATTCATTAACTTTCAGATCGCTTATACTTATATCCGATGATACGGTGTCTATCTTTAGAGTCTCTATCGAATCTTCAGGAATATATACATCCAGACTGGCTCTCCATACGCTTATTCCAATAAAAACAGTTTTTTGCTGAACTATTTCTATCCGCAGCTCATTGCCAGACTTATATGCAACCAAAGACGGTATATCCCTGTTTCTGTTTGTAGAGACCTCGCCATGAAGATGTAACTTAATCTCGTTGCCCTCTGCAGGTATGATATTAATATCGGTACTGGTTATATCTGCATAGATCTCATTTATCTCTTCAGCATCAAAGGTTTTGGACTGGTCAATTTGCTCCACTGCAATAGAGAAATTACCTGTTATTATCAGAATAACACCGGCAATCATAAAGGATGCTGACATAATATTTTTCAGCCTTTTAACAAATTTTCTTATTACTTTTTTACTATCATCAGTTGATTTATATTTA
>CAZHOY010000042.1:0-9872 GCA_964534695.1 uncultured Actinomycetota bacterium
TCCTTTTACATCTGTTGTAATCCTTCAAATATATTCTAATTGTTATGCTTGGTCTCATTCTTCACACCTACACTTTTCAGCATACTTCTTTGACAATTCAGCATACCACTTTGACCATTCAGCATACTCCTTTGACCTTTCAGCACACTTCTTTGACCATTCAGCACACTTTTTACATTTATGTTTGATTTTCATTTTAAATCATCTCCTGCGAGTTTGTCTATTATCTTCTCTGCATTATACCAATCAACATAACCATCGTCCCCTACCCATTCATTATGCAACTCCTCTTTCAACCTCTTAATAAATTCTTTGACATCTTCTAATGGAATACTTTTTCCAATAGTCTTACAAATTCCTTCTATCTTCTCACTTAAATTAAAATGTTTGATCACGTTTAAACAAAATGTTTAAACTATATAAACCTTTCTTTTATACAGAAGTAGTAACACCAGTAACACTAGTAACACTAAGAAGCATCTGTAATAATTCCGTTCTTTATTGTAAAGTTTGTGTAAGCTCCTGTTCCTGTAAATCCCTGACTTCCGTCGTTAGAATAATAATCTCCGCTTCCTGCTTCAAGAGAAATATCTCCATTAACATCTAATTTCTTTGAGGGGGTTGCTGTTCCTATTCCAACATTTCCACCATCCATAATTCTCATAGCTTCTGTAAAACGAGGAGAAAAAATTATTGGTTGCCCAGCATTTGTTTGAATTTCCAGTTTTGTTCCACCTTCTAAAAACAACGCACCTCTACCATAAAAAGCAGGTAGGTAATAATTTGAACCCGCCATTTGTAAAGATAATTGCGCTCCTGCATTATTCCTTAAAGCAAATCGTGCGTCTCTATTTGATGATTGTTGCTCGAGAACAAATCTAAAAGCACCTGAACTATAACTTCCATTATCAACAGCGTGGAAAACTCCCAAAGGTGTAGTTGTTCCCATTCCAATTTCTCCCATTGGAGTATCTTCCCAAAACAATTTGTCAGTAGAAATAGGCGTCCATACACTCCCATTCCAATAAGCCATCTGACCTGTTGCTGTTCCGTCGTTGATATGTATGGAATCATCTACATATTTTTTATTAGCTATGTCATTGTCATTAATAGGGGTTCCAGTATGTCCTGCACTATGGTCTCCAGAATGATTTGGAAGAAACATATCTGTAGCGATTGGAGTTCTCTTTTGAACTACTGGATTATTAAGTTGCCTTAATACTTTATTAGTTTCTCTTTTTCCCATTATAAACCTACTTTCTTTCTTTGAGGGACTAAAGATTTTTTTGGTATTAAATTTTTTACATGTCCAACTGCTTTAGTGCTATCAGATGCAGTTAATTCATCCCAGCTTGTCTTAAGTTCTTTTTCTCCAGCTGTATTTGCCATAGAATTATAGAGAATTAAACTTTAAAGATTTTACGCTGAACGAACAATCATGGTTAAATAGAAAACATTATCCGCAGCAGTTATAAAATAAGAAGTTGTATCTGCTCCGGCAGTTGCTGCACCAGTTGAGAGAGCATTTAAGGCAGTATTTAATAAGGCCATAGTTGCATAAGCGGTAGTTGTTGAAGTTATATCTCCTGTTGCCATTATTCTTTAACCTCTTGTTTTTTCTTTTTAGGTTTTATTTCTTTGAATTTTTCAGGATATTTTCTTCTCACCCTTTCATCCCAGAATTTAGCTAAATTATCATCTTTAATAGCTTCTGCCTCTTTCAGATATTTCATGCAATTTTCGTATGTCATTATGCTACTGTCCCGTTAATAACTCCACGCTGTATCAATTCACGAATTAAAGTTCCAAGAACATCACATATCACTGCATCAGCTGAAGAATTGCAGTCCATGTCATAGTCTTCTGTTAGATTAGTAACTGCGAATTTAGGTAGTGCTCCTGTAACATCAGTATAAATAGTGTCTTTTTGACCACCTTGAAGAATAGCTGCCATCTTAGTTAATTACATCAGTCAGTTTAAATACAGCATAAGGGTTAGGTCTAATTGCTTCACCCTCGCACCATACCCTCACTGTCTTACCAATACCCGGCTCATCTAGGATGGCTGATGTTATTGGCATAAATTCTCTCCAAATAACAGCTTTAGATGGGCTAAAGATAGTTACAGTGTCTGTTGGTCTGTTAGGGTCGCTAACAATTCTAACACCTAAGAACTGCATTAATTCTCCACCATCTACTTTAGAACTTGAAAATCCAGGAATACTTGAACCTTTAACAGATATAAGCCATCTTAATAACCATTTCTTTTCTGCTGGGTTCATGTAAGCAATTAAATCTGATGAGGAATAACCATAACTTTCTATACTTTCAATAGCTGCTAAGAAGTCTAACATAGGGTCAGCGTCAGCGTCGACATTCCAACCATTACCAGTTGCAGCTGCAGTTGCACATCCTGCTGCATCTAAGACAGTTAATAGTCTTGCATCTACTTTCTTATTTACTGCTCTTGCAGCATCTTTAATTATATCTCCCCAAATATCTGGGTCGCAATCTTTCAAATCTTCAATGCTTAACATAGGAGAAGTAGCAAAGAACTTTTTAACATAACTTGTAGTTCTTGTATATGAGTTTTCAATTACAACAGGCATAGCTTTACTTGCTGTCTCAATTAAATCCCCAGTAATTCCTACAGTTGTAGGAGAAGTTAAATAACCAGCTGTCTTTTGATACCACCTAATTTCCCTCGCTGATGTTTTAATCACTCTAACATATTTTTTAAGAATTATATCAACATCTGCAAAACCTTCTACTAACTTGACAATATCTATTCCCCGAATTTCAGCCATAGCTGCTGTATCTGCCATTATTCTTCCTCTTTAACTTCTTCTTCTTGATTTTCTTCTATTGTTTCTTCCATTTTATGAAAATAACTCCATTGCAACAAAATTTCCGTCAGCTCCGCTTTCTAAAAATCTTCCCCACGTTATACCATTTTCGTGGTCTGTTGCTGCTCCATCAGTAAATTCGTTTTTTGCTATAATAGATGATGTAAGTCCGATTGTTGCTCCGCCAGTTCCAACCTCTACTTTAAATATTCCTTTTCTATAAACTGCTACACTTGTTCCAACATTAGCAATTTTTTCTTCTGCTACAATTCCCCCCATAATATCAGCGTTTGCAGAAGTAATAGCTACGGTTAAATTAGTAGTTGCGCCTGTAAATGTTACACAATCCCCTTTCTCAAAAGCTGCTGCTTCAGCACAATTAACTCTAATTGGAACTTCTGTCTCAAAAAGTAAAACTGCTGTAGCGTTTGCCATAAAAATAATATAAAAATAAACTATATAAATCTTTTGTTATTCGGTATACCGATTAACTTAATTCTTTTTTGCAGAGTTCAAGCATTTGATTAAGAATTTTAATATTTCTCTCTTCTATTTTAAGAGATTTTTCAGTTTCTTCTTTTTTATTAGACCAAAATTCTTCTTCAGTATCCTCTGCAATTTTAACACCAAGTTCTTTATCTTCTATCATTTTTCCACATTTCCTGACATAACTTTATCAGCATATTCTTTTGGAGTTTCTTCTTTAGGTTTTTGTTGTTGTCCTGCTTCAGCAACTCCGCCTACTCTACGGCGAGCTTCAAGAGATTCTTCTCTATTTAACAGCGCTTCTTTTCTATCGTTTTCTCTTTTAAGCCTTTCTGCAATTTGGTCTGCTCTGTCAAGTTCTGTAATTGTGTCTTGCTGAACCCCTCCTCCATTGTTATCTGATGTTGGTTCTTCTTTAGTAGTTTCTTCTTCACTCATTTCTTCTTACCCCCTTTCACTTGAGTTTCTTCATAAACTCTTTTTGAAAAGTAATATCCAATAACAAGAGCAATCATAGAATCTATTAATCCATCCATTCCCATAATTTTACATATAAAAAGCAAAGCTAAAATAATTATTGCTATTATGTCTCTAAATTCTATTTTCATTTTAATATCCAGCCAGTTCTATATTTTGTCTTTGAATATCCAGTTGTTGTTGTGCTACTTTTGCATTTGTTAGTAATATTTTACCAAAAGGCCATAATACAGGATTTAATTTTGAACTTATTTTAACAAATCTTTCTGCTCTATTTTTCCAACCTTCAGCATCATCTAACATAGATAGTCCTTGTTCTTTAGTTATTGCTCTATTTTTTACAGCAAAACTTAAATCTCTTGTCATAATAGATGTTCCCTGCATAATATTATCTGAAGCCATCCAAGCCATAATTAAATCTGTTCCTATTACTGCTCCCCCTACTTTCATTATTGTTCCTTTTGTTAAAAGTCCTTTTACTACAGAAGATTTTGCTGTTTTAGCAGCTTGAAATAATAAATTTACTTTTGAAGGATTAGCATTAAATGCACTTATTGCTTTTGTAATTGTTGGCGAAGCTGCCTTAAATCCCACTTGTGAAGTATAACTTATTGTTCCACTTCCCCCAATTCCTGCTGCTAATTGTCCGATAACAACTCCTCCCAAAGTAGCCACAGCCGTAGCAGTTGCCAAACCTAAACCTTTTCCCACTCCTGTAGAAGCAAATTGTTCTGATGTAATATTTCCCAGATCATATCCACTCACTGCTTTAACTCCTCCAGAAATTAAGTTAGCTGTAAATACAGCTGGAGCAACTCCCCACCCTGCAACTCTATCTAAAATTCCTTTTTTTCTTATTTCTTCTGGAGTTTGTATTTCTTCTGGAGTTTGTATTTCTTTGAATTGTGGGGTTGTTGTTCCTATGTTTTTTGTATCTTCAAATTGAGGAATAAATTGTTTTCCTGTAAATTCTTCTTTAGGAATTATTCCCCTTTTTCCTGCTTTTACTGAAGGACCCATTCCTTTTCTTACTTCTGGAGCTAATTTTTTAAATTCTTCAGTTTCTTCCCCTCTTGTTTGTTTTGCAAGTATCTTATCATATTCACTTATAGGTCTTGAATCTCCTTCTTCAATTTTTGTATTTAATTTCTTTTTCTTTTTTTCCATTATTTGTTCATTCCTCCAGTAGTTTCGCTTGAATCTATATTCATTCCGCCATCTTTATTAGCATCTGTTAATAAATTATTTTCTACACTTGCAGGTTTTCTTAATTTAATATAAAGTCCTAATTGTTGGTATATTTGTTCTTCCCAATATAATTGTCTTTTTTCTACTGCTTGCTGAAATGCTAAATAAGTAATAGTTACTGCTTGTTCTGTAAATCCCCCAGTTCCTCCAACAATTATTTTAGGCACTCTTCCAACTTGATAAAATAAATCATCTAAATATTGAATCCAAGCCATAGGGCTTAATGTTGCATTTGGTGGCACTGAGATTAATTCGCTTTCTGAAACATCAAAAGGTTCGTAGATATTTTCTCCTTTACCAGTTGCAGCATCCATCTTTGCTTTGTAAGCTGCTATTTCAGTTGGGTCATCTGTTTTTAATTTATGTTTCCAACGAGGTTTTACATTCCAGTGCATAGCTGTTCTGTTGTCAGCCATAGCCTCATTTTTCATATCAATTATTAATTTTAATTTCTGGGCTATTCCTGTTCCGTGAATTTCATCTGCTATTCTATTACGAGGTAAGTAAAATATATCTTCTGGATTAAATTTATGAACTACTTTTTTAGGATAATTTTTAGACATTTGTTCAAATCTAATAATCATTCCTTGTCCACTTGCTATGTGTTTCATTACTGCTGGGTCCAAGGGTTTTAAATTAATAAGTTCTCCATCTTCATCTTTTATAATTTCAGCGTAGAAATTTCCTCCTAACTCCATTACTCTCTCTCCATTTTCTCCAATAGAATTAAATGTATCAAAACCATCCCCATTCATATTTTCAAGAATTGTCTTTGTTTCTGGGTCTGCATCAAAACCTTTACCCCAAGTCCAGTTTGCTCCTGCATCAATTACAGCTGTAATCTCTGGGGTTTTCTCATCTTTGTAATATCCAAGATAATTATTAAATTCATTGTCCATCCATTCAGTTTCTTTTTGGTCTGTTGCTGCATCTGTGCTTTGACTATCCACTGAGAAGTCTGTCATAGCGTTTGTTAAATCGCTTGCACTTGCTGAGTTTATTCTATTTTCTGGCATTTTATATATTTAATTTGAATGGTATATGTACACTCATTCTTGTTGTTGTGCTAGTTAATCCTTCTATTGTTACTGTTGAGTTTGATGGATTGTGATATAAATAAGCCCCTGAGTTTACTGTTAATGTCATTGATAATCTTAATTTATCTCCTGCGCTAAGAACTGTTGAACTTATCTCGCCTAACTTAACAAATAAAGTTGTATTCCAGGGGTCTCCGTCTGTCGCTTCAACCAAATCAATTTCTGCTGTTAAATTAGTTGTTCCTCCACTATAGACATGAACAAGTTTTAAATCTGCTATTGTAACCCCATCATTAGAATCTCCCCCAACTGCAAAAACTGCGTAAGCTATTCCTTTTACTACCTTTGTAGTTTTAAATTCTTCTGTATCGAAAGTTACAGCCCCATCTTCATCCCATGCTGTTGTCGCTGCTACTAAATCATGGTCATTAAAGCTTAGAAAATCTCCCCCTACGTCTACTGGTTCCTCTATTAATTTGTGGCTTGCATCATTAACATCTTTTATTCCATAAAAAGTAACTACTCCAGTTCCTGTTTCTATATCTTGATAATTGTAATTAGCTAATAGTTCACCTCTTGGTGTAAATAATCCTGGAAATCCTAAGCCCATTTTTCCTCCCCAAATAAAATACTATGTCCCCAGTCCATAGATGCTTGATTTAAATTTATTCCCATGTGTATAATTTCTCCTAAGATTCTTCCCCATTTACCAACTCTTGCACGAGGATTTATATTTACTAAAACTTCTTCTCCTAAAATTTGTTTTTCTAACCAGCTCTGGCTTTCTTTACCCCCAACTTCATCTAACTCTGGCGAAGCAATATCTATTAATCTTACAACTATTGGTTTTTCTCTCTCACTCCATTTAACTTTTATGGTATCTCCATCATGGACATCTACAACTATTCCAGTAAAATCTTCTGTTATTTGTTTGTGAGGACTATCCCAGTAATAGAATTGCATTTGTGAGTTTGTTAATTCTGGAAATCTTTTAAAATCGTGTGGCATCATGCAGCTCCTACACCAATTATAAATGTTTGAGTTTTAATATTTCTTAAGATTTGAATATTTCTTAATGTAATATCTCTAAGAACTGTTATCATTGATTCTGCTTCTCCTCTTGAAGTAAAGCCAGACATATCATAATTAATTCCTTGTATTGCTGCTAAACAGGCAGAAGTTTCTACTAAAATTCCTCTAACACTTGCATTCATTGTTGCTGCAGCATCTAAAGCACTCCAGTCATATCTTGTTGCACAATTAATAAATGCTTCAACATCAAGAATAATACTATCAAACCATCCAGCAGCTTTTACTGTTGCACTTGCATTAGTTCCAACTCTTAATAAAATGTCTGCATCTTGTGCGAATTGTCCTGCGTCAGCCATGTTTAACAGAAGGCGAGGATATTTAAAGATTTATTGGTAGCCATCCATACTGCTCTAATAATTCCTTCTACAATATGGTCGTAAGAGCCAGAGTAACCCCGCTCTCCATTTCTTTTATATTCTATTTGTATTGATTCGAAACTTTGTTTTATTATTCTGTCATTAAAGCATTTTAATTCTCCTCTCCAACCCATTTCTTCCACGACATCATACATAAATTCTTTTAATAATTTTGTAGTTTTACCCTCGTTATCCACTGGGCGAGTGGAATTTCTTAAATCTACTATTAGATTTTTTAGTTCGTTATCTTCCATCATGTATTTAAAACTCCCAGAACCCTCGCCTAATCCATCATAGCCAATAGATTTTCTACTAAAATTTAATTTAGTTTTTAATTCTTTTATTTGTCGCTCTATATCTTTACCAGCGATTGTGTTTGAGTGAATATCTACAACTTGATGAACATCTTTTTTATTTGTCGCGTCAAAACCCTCAAAAGTAGATTCTCCCTTACCAACACCTCCCCCGACATCTATACCTAATACATGGCGAGAACGAGTTGTAATAACTACATCTTCTTTGTTAATTACACAAACTTTTTCTATCCATTCAGTTGTAAATTTTCTATTATAATCATCTGCAAATTCTCCCAGATATTCTTGTGCAAAAACAACTGGAGATTTTTCTGCTTGTTTTCTATCTAAAAATTCTTTTGTGTGTCTTGGGCAATTTCTCGCAGATATTTTTTTAACTGAATAATTTTCTTTATCTAAGTAGGCTTTATAAAAAAAGCCCTTTTTAAATTTTGCAGTTGATAGTAAAATAACTCTACCTTTAGTTACTGAGATTACTGGCTCTATAGCATCCCATGCTCTATCTGGCACTAATGCAGCTTCATCTATAATAATCATTGTTGCAGTATAACCTCTCATAGAGTCCCCAGTGTCTCCTATTGGCACACAGAGTATTTTTGAGCCATTTTTTAACTGCATGAAGTGCATCGTTACCTTTCCTTCTATTTTGTCTTTATGTCTGGCAAACATATAATCCTTAATTTTTCTAAAAAGGTGTTCTGTTTGGTCAATAACTCCGGAACCTATTAAAATAAATTGATTTGGTTTTTCAAGTGCTGTTTCAGCAGCTAAAATAGAAACAACTGTTGTTTTTCCACATTGTCTTCCAGAAACAATACAGAGATTCTTCTCTCTTTTTTCTTTTAAAGTTTTTTCTTGCCAGGGATCTAAAGTTAACCATGGTTGAGCTAAATCATATTCCATTTTCTATTTTATCTAAATCTACAGCATCTTTTTCGTGTTTTTTAATATATTCCTTTAAACATCTAAGAAAACCCTTACTCATGTTCTTTTTTCTTCTATTTAGCACTGTAATGGCCCAATGCTCCCCTTTATAGAGTTTTACAGTTATTTCTGGTTCATAACTAATGTGGTGTGTCTGAATTACTTGTTTGTCTGTCATTTTGGTTAAATATCTCCTCTAAATCTTCTAAGCACACTGGAAAGTTATTTGGTATTAATTTTAGCATCTCTTGGATTTCTTTAATTTCCAATTTCAAGACCTAATTTAAAAAAAGCAATTTCTACATATTCTCTTGCAGTTCTACGAGATAGGTTTAAATTAGCCATTGTAGCCAATACAACTGCTTTAAAGTCCTTATTCTTACTTTTCTTAATAGAGTTTTTTATCTCATTTATTTGCCTTGCTCTTACTTGTTGTCTCATTGATATTATATTCATATAGTAATAAAATAGCAATACTTTATATATTTATGTGTCGTGTATGTGTATGCAAAGAAACAAAGAGAAAAGAAAGCAATCAAAGAAAAGAGAAAAAAAGAAACATATATAACATATTCCCGACTATACAAAACTAATCTACATACACGTACAACACACCAAAACATAAAGACCAAAAGAAAACCCCGAGAAGATTTAATTAAAAACCTTCTCAGACTTCTCGGTGTATCTTAGGTCTTAATTAATTTAAAAATCTTTTCTTTAAATAATATTGTTACTACTTTTTTTAAAAAATTTTTTATGTAAACTCCTACATACAAAAAAAGAAAACAATCTAATAATCGCTAATAAACAATAACATATAAACTAAGGAGGGTGGGTGGGGTGGGTGGTGGGAATAGGATCTGCCAAAAGACTTATATTCATGCGGAGCACCCGAGTCGGAGACATCGGGCAAGTTCTGACCAGAACTTGTGTTATATGTCTTTTGGTCTGGTCTGTTATGAACAAATCTGAGGCAACCCACAGATTTGTCTATTTCTTGCGAGATAATTTGTTTTGCTTATTTATCTCGCGCCTTGCAGTATGCAAAACAAACGCAAGGAAACTTTATAAACTTAACGAAACTATTTAAAT
>CAZHOY010000043.1:0-9443 GCA_964534695.1 uncultured Actinomycetota bacterium
GAATATATTAGAAAGTATTTTGATAGATATTCCGGCGTAAAAAAATATCTAAGGTCATTGATAGATGATGCCCTAGAAAAAGGCTATTCTACCACAATTTTTGGAAGGAAAAGATATATAAAGGAGCTTGGAAGCAGTAACAACAGGATAAGAAGTCTGGGAGAAAGATTTGCTATAAATACACCCATACAGGGAAGTGCTGCGGATATAATGAAACTGTCCACTATTATACTTTTCAAAAGATTAAAATCAGATAATATCGATAGCAATATCATACTTCACGTTCATGATGAGCTGGTATTAGAATTGGCAGAAAAAGATTTGGAAAAGGTAAAAAAAATAGTTATAGAATCAATGGAAAATTGTATTAAGCTGAAAGTAAAGCTTAAAGTGGATATAAAAACCGGTAGGAACTGGTATATTTAAAAAAATACTTTATAATATTGATTATTATTTTTTTGCATGTTATCCTTTTTCAAAATTAATTACGGAGAGTGATATATTAAAATATGACTGAAGATAAATTTGGTGATAAATTAACAAACGAAAACTGTATGATAGAGAACGAAAATGGTGAACTGGTTCCCAATTATGATCTAACCATGGTTAATTTAAATGATGGGGATGTGGTGAAGGGTAAAGTAGTAAAGATTGATAAAGACGAAGTTCTGGTTGATGTGGGTTTTAAATCGGAAGGAGTCATCCCCTTAAATGAATTATCAATAAGAAATGATGTAAAACCTGAAGATATTTTAAAAGTTAATGATGAAATAGAAATTATGGTTCTCCAGAAAGAAGATCAAGACGGTCGCCTGATACTTTCAAAAAAGAGAGCTGAAGTGGAGCAGAATTTTGACAGGATAGAGAGAATTTATGAAAGCGGAGATACAGTTGAGGGAGAGATTATAGAGTGCGTGAAGGGCGGTCTGATTGTGGATATAGGCCTGAGAGGATTTTTACCGGCATCGTTAATAGATGTCAGGAAGATTAAAGATCTGGAAGCCTATATTGGTGAGAAATGTGCATGTAAGATTATAGAAGTTGATAGGAACAGGAACAATGTTGTTCTGTCCCGAAAGGTAATCATAGAGGATGAAAGGAGAGAACAGCGAAAAGAGATACTCAACAATATGGAAACCGGCCAGGTAAGAAAAGGAATAATAACCAGTATTGCAGATTTCGGAGCGTTTGTTGATGTAAATGGAGTTGATGGTCTGGTTCATATATCAGAACTTTCATGGAATCATGTGAAACATCCTTCGGAAGTTGTCAGCATAAATCAGGAAGTGGATGTAGAGATACTGGATATTGATTATGATAAACAGAGATTATCTCTGGGCTTAAAACAAACCCAGAAGGATCCCTGGTTGGAAAAGATAAAAAAATATTCTATAAAGGATATAGTAAAGGGCAGGGTTACAAGGATAGTAAAATTTGGCTTGTTCGTACAATTAGGAGGGGATCTTGAGGGTCTGGTACATATATCCGAATTGAGTGAGGAACCGGTAAAAAGGCCGAGTGATATTGCAAAAATAGGTGACGAGCTGACAGTCAGGATTATTGATATAGATTTTGATAAAAGAAGAATGGCATTCAGTGTTAAACAGGTAGAAAATCCAGTAGAGGATAAGGAAGAAGAAAAAGAAAGCAGCCAAAAATCAGAAGATAAGAGCAAGAAACAAAAAATTTCCGGAAAAGAATCCGACAAAACTGATAAGAATATGAAAGTTTCCGCTAAAGAAGAGAAGAAGGGCCAGGCTAAAGAAGAGAAGAAGAAAAGTCAGGCTGTTGAAGAAGAGAATAAAGATTTAGAGAAAAAAAGGCAGATTAATGAGATACTGAAAGAGATGAAAGACGAAGCCAATATAGAATGACCCGTTTTATTGAATTAAAAATTTGCCTTTAAACTGCTCAGGACCACAATGATATTTTAAAAACATCGTTAAGCTGTTATTATCTTTTATACTTTAATTATTCTTATTTGTTTGATCGCGAACCGGTTTAATCGCCAGATTATCAAGGAGTTATGAAATAGTGGTCATAGGAATTACAGGCAGAATTGCTTCGGGTAAGAGCACAGTATGTAAATACATAAAGGGAATAAGGAAAGATGCCCTGCTGCTGAACATAGATGATACTGCAAAAAATATCTATTTTAGAACCCCAGAAGTTTTAAATAAACTAGAAAAAATGTTTGGAAGTGAGATTTTGGACACCGGCGGTAACTTGGATTTTAAATCTCTGGCGCAGAAAGTCTTTTCAGATAAAACGGAGTTAATGAGGTTAAACAGATTAATGTTCCCCTTAATAAGGAGAGAAGTCAAAAATATTTTAGATAAAAGTTGTAATAAAACTTATATTATAATGGAAGCAGCAATATTGTTTGAATGTAAACTGGATTTATCATGTGATTATATTATTCTGGTCGATGCCCCGGTTGAAAAGAGAAAAAACTTTTTAAAACAAAAGAATTTTTCGGATTATGATATAGAATTGAGAATGAGGGGGCAATATATAAAAGTTAATGAAAAAAAGGTAGATTTCATTATCCATAATAATGGTTCCAGGAAGGATTTGCTTAAAAAAGTAAAGGAAATTCTAAAAAATATTTAATTTTAAGGCAGGAAAATAATATAAAAAATGCCTGACTACAAATTTAAAATAGTATCCAACTATTCACCCCAGGGGGATCAGGACGGAGCAATTGATCGGCTGACGGAAGGTATTAAACATAATCTTAAGTTTCAGAGTTTATTAGGAGTTACCGGCTCGGGAAAAACTTATTCCATAGCAAATGTAATACAGAATGTCCAGCTTCCGGCCCTGGTTCTTGCTCCCAATAAAACTCTTGCGGCGCAGCTTTGTAACGAGTTCAAAGAATTTTTTCCGGATAATTCAGTAGAATATTTTGTCAGCTATTACGACTATTATCAGCCGGAAGCGTATCTGCCTGGCAAGGATATGTATATAGAAAAAGATACTTCCATAAATGAAGAAATAGAGAAGCTAAGATTGTCCACTACCAATTCTCTTTTTACCAGAGATGACGTTATAGTAGTGGCCAGTGTTTCCTGCATATATGGTCTGGGTTCACCCTCCGAGTATGGGAAACAGAGGATTATTTTAAAACTGCATGAAGAATTTTCCAGGGAGGATTTAATAGATAAGCTGGTTAATATAAGATATGAGAGAAACGATTATGATTTTGTAAATGGAAAGTTCAGGGTAAAGGGAGATACTGTTGAAATATTCCCGGCATATCAGGATAAGGCAGTCAGGGTGCAATTTCTGGGGGATGAATTAGAAAGGATTACAGAATTTAATCCATTATCAGGAGAGATTTATAGAGAAAAAGAAGTATATATTATATCCCCTGCGACACATTTCCTGGCAACGGTGGAATGGGTTGATATGGCTCTGAAAACAATCGAGAAAGAACTCAATGAAAGAATAAAATTTTTTAAAGAAAGTGGAAAACTGCTTGAAGCCCAGAGAATAGAATCAAGAACAAGATATGATATGGAAATGATAGCGGAATTAGGTTTCTGCGGAGGTATTGAAAATTATTCCAGGCACATTCTGGGGAAAAAACTGGGAGAGCCTCCTAATACCCTGTTAGATTTTTTCCCTGATGATTTCCTGGTCATTATAGATGAATCTCATATAGCAGTACCTCAGATAAGAGGCATGTATGAGGGTGACAGGTCAAGAAAGCAAACTCTGGTAGATTATGGATTCAGGCTCCCTTCCGCAATGGATAACAGGCCTTTGAGATTCGAGGAATTTGAGGCAAAAATTAAAAGGGTTATATTTACCTCAGCTACACCGGGACTTTACGAAAGAAAAGTAAGCAGCCAGATAGCGGAGCAGATAATCAGGCCTACCGGGCTGGTAGATCCGGAGGTTTTTGTAAGAAAGACAGAAGGGCAGATAGATAATTTGATTTATGAAATAAAAAAAGTTGTGGAAAAAGGTGAAAGGGTTCTTGTAACTACCCTTACAAAAAGAATGGCAGAAGATCTGACTGATTATCTGTCCGGTCAAAAAATTAAAGCAAGGTACTTGCATTCTACTATAGATACACTGGAAAGGATCGAAATATTAAGGGGCCTGAGGAGCGGGGAATTTGATGTACTGGTTGGAATAAATTTACTTAGAGAGGGATTGGATTTGCCTGAAGTATCACTGGTTGCCATACTGGATGCGGATAAAGAGGGATTTCTAAGGTCGGAAATATCACTGATACAGACTATCGGCAGGGCGGCAAGAAATGTTAACGGGAAGGTTATAATGTATGCCGATAATATAACCAATGCTATGAAGAGTGCATTATCGGAGACAAATAGAAGAAGGAATTTACAGATTGAGTATAATAATAAGCATGGTATTATACCAAAAACTATTGAAAAAACCATAACTGACATATTAAGCAGCACCGGTATAAAAACCAGAAAGGAAGCAAAAGCCGATTTTAAGGTTAGTGAAAGAAAAAAAAGATTCAGCGAACAAAAATTACTGGATATGGATCCGTCTAAGATTGCCAATATAATAAGCGGCCTTGAAGAGGAAATGTATTTGGAAGCCAGGGAACTGAATTTTGAAAAAGCTGCTGCAATAAGGGATGAGATAAAGAGAATAAAAAAAATAACCAATATAGAGATTAAGAAATAATAATGAAAGAAGAAATAATTATAAAAGGTGCCAGGGAGCATAATCTTAAAAATATAAATCTTAAGATTCCCAGAAATAAATTTGTAGTTTTTACCGGTGTAAGCGGATCCGGAAAATCATCACTGGCGTTTGATACTATTTATGCCGAAGGGCAGAGAAGATATGTTGAATCGCTTTCTTCTTATGCCAGGCAGTTTCTAGGACAAATGGAGAAACCGGATGTTGATCTTATAGAAGGATTATCACCGGCAGTATCCATAAACCAGAAGGGTGTTTCTAAGAATCCAAGGTCGACTGTAGGAACCATTACCGAGATATATGATTATCTAAGGGTACTTTACGCCCAGATCGGTATACCTTATTGCTACAAATGCGGAAGGCTCATTACCAGGCAGACTGTAGATCAGATAGTGGATAGAGTGATGGAACTGCCAGGAGGCGGGAGATTTCAGGTTCTTTCGCCTATTATTAGGGGAAGAAAAGGTGAGTATGCAAAGGTTTTTAAAAATATCGGAAATGAAGGATATGCAAGAGTCAGGATAGATGGTGAGGTTTATGAACTGGGTGAGGGCTTTGATCTAAAACTGGATAAAAATGTAAAACATGATATTGAAATTATAGTGGACAGATTAAAAATCAAGCCTGATATAAAGAAAAGGCTTTCCGAGGATATCGAAATATCACTTAAGGAGAGCGGGGGCGTTGTTTATATTCAGCTGATGGATTCGGGAGAAATAAAGAGCTTTTCGGAAAATTTTTCCTGTATGGATTGCGGTATAGATTTTGAGGAGATAACTCCCAGGATGTTTTCATTCAATAGTCCTTACGGAGCCTGCAGAGAATGCGGCGGTCTGGGTATCAGTAAAGAAGTGGATCCTGATTTAATTGTGGAACATCCTGAGCTGAGCATAATTGACGGTGCAATTCCTTTTTTCAATATGGGTTATTCAAACTATTATTCCCAGTTGATGAAAAGTCTGGCCGAAGAATACGGATTTGATCTTAATACTCCCTATATGGATCTTGATGAATATATAAAGAAGGTAATTCTATATGGGACTGATGGAAAACGAATAAGCATGAGTTATATAAATCATAAAGGGAAAAAAAGGAATTACTATTTAAAGTTTGAGGGTCTTGCCAATAATTTAAGCAGAAGGTACCTGGAAACAGAGTCCGATATGCAGAGAATCAGGATAGAAAAAATGATAAGCAGCAGGCCCTGTAACAGCTGCAAGGGCAAAAGGCTCAGGCAGGAAAGTCTGGCAGTTAAGATCGGCTCAATATCCATAGCTGATTTTTGCGAAAAAACCATTGAAGAAGGTATTGAATGGTTAAAATCGCTTAAATTAACCGAAAGAGAAAAAATGATAGGTGAAAGGTTAATTAAGGAAATTATCGAACGTCTTAATTTTTTAAAGGATGTGGGGCTTGGTTACCTGGCTCTGGATAGAAAATCCAGCACTTTATCGGCAGGAGAATCCCAGAGGATAAGACTGGCTACCCAGATAGGTTCAGGACTGGTAGGGGTTCTTTACATACTGGATGAACCCAGCATAGGTCTTCATCAGAGAGATAATAAAAAATTAATAAATGCCCTGAAGCGATTAAGGGATCTGGGAAATACCATAATAGTCATAGAACACGACGAAGAAACCATAAGGAATTCGGATTTTATAGTTGACATAGGACCGGGAGCAGGCATACATGGAGGAGAAATCGTATACAGCGGAAAGCTGAATGATATATATAGATGCGAAAGGTCCATAACCGGAAAATATCTGGTCGGTAAAAAATTTATACCGGTTCCCGATCAAAGAAGGAAAGGGAACGGCAAATATATAATCATTAAAGGCGCAAGGGAGCATAATCTTAAAAATATAGATGTTCGCATAGATTTAGGGAAACTAATTGCAGTTACCGGGGTTTCAGGTTCGGGCAAAAGTACACTGGTAAATGAAATACTGTACCTCTCTCTTTCCAATTTAATTATGGGGACCAAACACAAAGCGGGGGAACATGACGGAATACTTGAATACGAGAACCTGGATAAAGTCATTGTTATCGATCAATCGCCAATAGGCAGGACTCCCCGGTCAAATCCGGCAACATATACAGGTGTATTCACCTATATCAGAGAATTATTTTCAAGAACACATGATTCTAAAACAAGGGGTTACAAGCCCGGCAGATTCAGCTTTAATGTAAAGGGCGGAAGGTGTGAGGCATGCAACGGGGATGGCGTTATTAAAATAGAAATGCATTTTTTACCTGACATATATATCCCCTGTGATGTTTGTAAGGGAAAGAGGTTTAACCGCGAAACTCTGGAAATAAAATACAAGGGCAAAAATATTGACGATGTTTTAAATATGACTGTAGAGGAAGCTATGGAATTTTTTAAGAATATTCCCAGAATCAAAAGGAAATTAGAGATAATCAATGATGTAGGCCTGGGATATATTAAACTGGGACAGTCATCCACAACATTATCCGGCGGGGAAGCACAGAGAGTCAAACTTTCTACCGAACTTTCAAAGAAGAGTACAGGCAGCACTTTATATCTTCTGGATGAGCCCACAACTGGTCTGCATTTTGATGATATAAGTAAATTACTGGCTATTTTAAAGAGATTGGTTGATGCAGGCAACACGGTTCTGGTGATTGAACATAATCTTGAAGTAATTAAGACTGCTGATTATATAATAGATCTGGGCCCGGAAGGGGGAAATGACGGCGGAAGGATTATTGCCAGCGGTACCCCCGAGCAGGTGGCAGAGATTAAGAAATCTCATACGGGGAAATTTTTAAAGATGTACATGAACAGGAACCTGGCAAAAGCGGCTTTATAAACGCAAGCATGATAATTAAATAAGCAAACAAGAAAATTACCTGATGGATAGAATAAAAGAGCTTTTAAATATACTGCCCCGAAAATGTGGAGTATATATTTTTAAAAATTCAGGCGATAAAATTATCTATATCGGCAAGGCAAAGAATCTTCATAGCAGGGTGAGAAGTTATTTTGGCAATGCAGGCAGTAATTTTCTATATGCAAAACCTCCAGATTTTACAGCAAAGATAAAATCCATAGAGTATATAGTTACCGATAATGAAACAGAGGCATTAATACTGGAAGGCAATTTAATTAAGAAAAATAAGCCAAAGTACAATATAGATCTTAAAGATGATAAATCATATCCCTTTGTGGCCTTAACTGCAGGAGAAAAATTTCCAAGGGTATTTTTGACCAGGGACAGAAGAATTGAAAATGCGGAATATTTTGGACCTTATACCAATACCGGAGCTATAAGAAAAACCCTGGAATATCTGAGAAGAATATTTAAGGTGAGGGACTGCAGGAATATAAAACCGGGTAAAGGTTCAAAAATGCCCTGCCTTAATTATTATATTAAGCTGTGCAGCGCTCCATGTGCCGGCTATATTTCAGAAGAAGAATATGGCAAGAATATTGAATTTATAAGGTTTTTTCTGATGGGAAAAGATAGAACCATTATAGATAAACTAAAAGGCAAAATGGAAAAGTATTCAGCAAATAAGGAATTTGAAAAAGCGGCAGAGATTAAAAATAAGATAAGCGACATAAATAAGCTTTATAATAATCAGAAGGTATTTTTTTCAGGTAAAGCCATGTGGGATTTCATTTCAGCTGCCAGAGAAAAAGATAATACGGTTGTAAGTCTATTTAACTATAGAGAAGGAGTACTGTCAGTAATTAATAACTTTACAG
Organism: uncultured Actinomycetota bacterium; assembly: GCA_964534695.1. Lineage (GTDB taxonomy): Bacteria > Actinomycetota > Humimicrobiia > Humimicrobiales > Humimicrobiaceae > CAZBSE01. The sequence goes on from CAZHOY010000043.1 coordinate 8,423, forward strand.
TAGGTAATGCAGGGCTTCTCGATGAAAGGCATATTTTAGCAAGTTTTATAGAAAGCTATTATTCAAATATAAGCGACATTCCAGCTAAAATTTATTGCCAGGTTAAAGTTGAAAATGCTGATTTATTATCGAAATGGCTGACCGGAAAAAGGGGTAAAAAGGTTGAAATAAAAATGCCAAAGATTGGTGAAAAGAAAAAAATAATTGAAATGGTAACAAGAAATTCTAAACTGTACCTGAGGAAGAAAAAGTTTGAAAAAGATATCGGCCATGCCGGGATTTATAAAGAATTTATGAAACTAAAGAATATTCTGGGACTAGTAAACATTCCACAAAGGATGGAATGTTTCGATATTTCTAACTTGAAGGATTCTTTTCCCGTTGGTTCTATGTCCGTGGCCATGGATGGTAAGTTAGTGGCTAAAGAATACAGATATTTTAAAATAAAAACGGTAACCGGACAGGATGATTGCAGAATGATGGAAGAGGTAGTTGAAAGGAGAATAAGATACCTGGAAAATAAAAAAGTGAAAAAAAAGGGCGGTTTCTATGAAAAGCCGGATTTAATAATAATTGACGGGGGTAAGGCTCAATTTAATACCGTGTTCAAATTAATGAGTAAAAGGCAGATACGGGATGTTGATGTTATCAGTATTGCAAAAAAAGAGGAAACCATATTCTGCAGTAGATATCCTGACGGAATAAAACTTGATCTGGGCAGCAGTTATATGCGTGCCCTTATAAAAATCAGGGATGAGGCCCATAGATTTGCTGTAAACTTCCATAGAAAGCTGAGGGGCAAAAACATGACCAGATCCCTGCTGGATGAAATAAAAGGAATAGGTGAAAAAAAGAAAAAGTATATTTATGAAAATATAAACTCTGTTGAAGATTTAAAAATCAGGACAATAAAAGAATTAATGAGCATAAAGGGATTAAGCCACAGGGATGCAGCTAATATCTACAGAAAGATTCACAGATAAGGGGTAAGGTGATTTATTTGATAAGAGGGTTATTGGAT
>CAZHOY010000044.1:0-9374 GCA_964534695.1 uncultured Actinomycetota bacterium
TCCGCATGTGGGACAGGAAATAATGTCTACTCCCTTTTTCCTTAAGTTAAGACTGTTGAGAATCGCATAACCGGCTTTTACTTCATCAACCGACCTTTCGGTTAGTGAAACTCTTATGGTATCGCCTATTCCTTCCGACAATAAAATTCCCATACCTACCGATGACTTTATACTGCCGCTGAAAAGAGGCCCTGCTTCTGTCACACCCAGGTGTAGGGGATAATCAGTTTTATCCGATATTGCCTCATATGTATTTATGGTGTCCCGAACCGATGACGCTTTCGCAGATATTTTGAAATTCTTAAATTTTAAGCTTTCTAAAAGTTTAATATTTTCCAGTGCACTTTCAACCATTGAATCAACTATATTTCCCTTATTCTTTTTAAAAATTCTTTTATCTATAGAGCCTGAATTAATTCCTATCCTTACCGCTGCCCCCTTTTTCTTTGCTTTTTCTATAATTGCCGCAGTTCTGGTAATGCCTCCTATGTTGCCGGGATTTATTCTTATGCCGTCAATTCCGATATCCATACAATCCAGGGCCAGATTGTAATCAAACTGGATATCACCTACAACCGGCACTGAAAAAATTCCCTCGTCTACCAATCCCTTAAAGTATTTTACGGACCTGTTGTCGGGTACTGCTATTCTTATAATTTCACAACCGCTTTTAATTAACTTTTTTATTTCATTTCTAATGCCGGCTGAATCTTCCAGCCTGCTTTTGGTCATAGACTGTACGACAATAGGATTATCTCCCCCTATTTTTAGTTTACCAACCTTTATAACCCTGGTTTTTTTTCTTTTTATTTGCATTTTAATTATTACATATTGCTGATACTGAAAGGACTTATTATATCAAAAATAAAACCTATAATTAGTATAGATACCAGAATGAATATTCCTATGGCATTACATATTCCCAGAATTTTACTGGAAATAGGTTTTTTTCTTACGGCTTCAATTAAAATTAATACAATATGTCCGCCGTCCAGAGGAAGAATTGGAATTAAATTTCCAAAACCTATCAGTAAAGAGACTAGTGCAACAAAAAATATAAAATTTTGAATGCCCATCGACGCCGATTGCTGAAATATGCTAATTACCCCCACCGGTGAAACCGGCCTTGCATCACTCAAAGAAATCTTGCCCGAAAATAACATACCGATTGACCTACCGCAAATAACAATTATATCCCAGGTACTCCTGAAGCTTTCTCTTACTATTTCAGTAAAACCCAGTTTTTGCTTGACATACTCCGGACTTATTCCTAAATAACCCTGGCCCTCGATATTATCCAGGCGGGCTTCAAGTTTGATTTCCTCTCCATTACGAATTACCGTATAGGTTACTTCCTTGCCCGGGTTATCTTTTGTCAGGGCTGAAAAATCGTCCCAGCTTTCAATATTTCTGTCGTCTAAGGCAATAACTTTATCACCTACTTCAAAACCGCTTATGTCTGCAGGTGAATCAGGCTGGATATAATCAATGATGGTAGTAAGAACGAACACACCCATACTCAGGGAGATTCCTATTAGTAATATTGCCAGAATTATATTAAATCCCGCTCCGTTGATATATACCAGTATTTTTTTATAAACCGGTTTATTCTGAAAGGATTTCTCTTTCATATGGGTAGGTATGGGTTCATTTCTATCCGCACCTAAAATTTTGTTATACCCTCCCACGGGTATGGCGCTAATTCCATAAGTGGTACCGCCTCTGGCTTTGAATTTGAAAATTTTTGGGCCAAAGCCAATAAAAAATTCTTCAACGTACATCCCGGATAATCTGGCAGTGGAGAAATGACCTAACTCATGGACAATTATGATTAACGATAATCCTATTATGGCCAGGAGATATTGGTAAATAGTAGTTAGAACTTGCATCAGAAATCACAACCTGCCAAATCTTCTATTTCTTTTTTGATAATAATAAATTGCTTTTAAAAATTCTTTCCTGTTAAAATCTGGCCAGAGTGTTTTTACAAAATAAAATTCAGCGTATGCAATCTGCCACAGTAGAAAATTACTTATTCTGTACTCACCGCTGGTTCTGATTAAAAAATCGGGGTCAGGGCACCCTTTGGTAGACAGGTAATCTGAAAATGTTTCCTCATCCAGTTTTTCAATACTTATATATTTCCTGTCAACCGCCTTATATATTTCTTTAACCGCATCTATAATTTCCTGCCGTGAACCGTAATTAAAGGCAATATTTAAAGAAAGCTTTTTATTCTTTTTGGTTTCTCTTTCCGCATTGGTAAATGCTTTCAGTATACTGGGAGGAATTTTTTCTCTCTGGCCTATTAATGACATTCTTACCCCGTTTTTATTCAAATTTTCCAGTTCCCCGGTCAAGGATTCCAGAAACAGGTTCAGCAGGAAATTTACTTCATCCTGCGGCCTCTGCCAGTTTTCGCTTGAAAATGAGTATACGGTCAAGAATTTTACCCCCAGCTGTACGCAGGTTGTTATAATATCCCTAAGAGCTTCGACACCTGCTTTATGGCCGGCAGAACGGGGAAAATTTCTTTTAGTTGCCCACCTGCCGTTCCCATCCATAATAATAGCTACATGCTCGGGAATGCTGTCTTTCCTTAATTCTTTTATGGACGGGACTCTTATAGAAGAAAAAAAAGAAGAAAATAAACCCAATACTTCTTACCTACACTTCCATAATCTCTTTTTCTTTCTGAGCCAGGGAACTATTAATTTTTTCTATAAATTCATCTGTAATTTCCTGAACTTCCTTTTGAGAACTTATCAGGTCATCCTCGGTTATTTTACTTCCGCTTTCCAGCTCTTTAAATTCATCGTTTATTTCTCTTCTGATATTCCTGATGGCTACTCTTCCATCTTCAGCAATCTTTTTAACCAGTTTGACCAACTCTTTTCTTCTCTCCTCATTTAGGGGCGGAACATTAAGCCTGATAACCTTTCCATCGTTTGAAGGATTGATGCCCAGATCAGACTTGGAAATCTGAGTTTCAATTTCCTTTAGAAATTTCGGCTCATATGGTGAAATCAATATAACTCTCGGTTCCGGTATGCTTATGTTAGACATATGTTTTAATAAGGTCTTGCTGTCGTAATAGTCAATATAAATATTATCCAGTAATGATGCAGATGCTCTTCCGGTTCTGATAGTATTGAATTCATGCTGGGTTACTTCCAGAGAGTGGTTCATTCTTTTTTTAGTATCAATCAGTAATCTATCTTTCATTTTTCACTCCTTCGTGACCAAAGTGCCAATTTTTTTGCCTGTTATAACTCCTTTTATATTACCAGGTTTTGTAATATCAAAAACTACAATAGGCAAATTATTTTCCATACACAGAGAAGTTGCTGTCGAATCCAGGACCCTGAGATTCTTCTTTAATACATCCAGGAAAGTAAGTTTAACGAATTTTTTGGCATCCTTAAATTTTACAGGGTCTTTATCATATATCCCATCAACTTTTGTAGCTTTAAATATTATTTCCGCTTCTATTTCCAGTGCCCTTAACGCTGCAGCCGTATCGGTTGTGAAATAAGGATTACCGGTTCCCCCTGCAAATATCACCACCCTTTTCTTTTCAAGGTGCCTTACCGCTTTTCTCCTGATAAAAGGTTCGGCTATTTCCTGCATGGCTATTGCAGTCTGAACCCTGGTAGTTATACCCATCCTCTCCAGTGCATTCTGCAGACCCAATGCATTCATAATAGTAGCCAGCATTCCTATATAATCGGCAGTAGTTCTATCCATACCATTTGCACTGGCAGAAACACCTCTCCAAAAATTACCACCTCCTATAACCACTGCAATTTCCACACCCAGTTCCACTACTTCTTTAATCTGGCTTGATATATTGCTGGTAACTTCCGGATCTATTCCATAATCCAGATCGCCCAATAATGCTTCGCCACTGATTTTAAGCAGAACCTTGTTATATCTTAATTTTTTCATCCGTTTATTCACCTAAATTTTTAAGAAAATATTATAAGTCACTTTCTTTTTCTTCACCCAGAACATACCTTACAAATCTCTTGATAACTATATTTTCACCAATTTTTGCTATATTCTGTTTCACCAGGTCCCCGACTTTTATATCATTATCTCTTACAAACAGCTGTTCCATCAGACAGTTTTCTTCAAAGAACTTCTTAAGCTTTCCTTCAGCAATCCTGTCTAAAATATTTTCCGGTTTTCCTTCATTTAGAGCCTGCTTTTTATACAGCTCTTTTTCTCTATCCAGTACTTCCTGAGGAACATCATCTTTGTAAACATAGAGAGGTGCTGCCGCAGCAATATGAAGCGCAATGTCATGTACAAAATTTTTAAACATTTCATTTTTAGCTACAAAATCAGTTTCACAATTAACCTCGAGCATTACTCCAATTTTGGAGCCTGTATGTATATAGCTGTCGATTACGCCTTCTTTGGTAGCTCTGGAAGCTTTTTTTAAAGCCTGAACAAGTCCTTTTTCTTTTAATATTTCCTCTGCTCTTTTTATGTCACCTTTACTTTCCACCAGTGCTTTTTTGCAATTCATCATGCCCGAACCGCTTTTTTTTCGCAATTTTTTCACTAAATCAGCATTTACTTCCATTATTCCTCCCTGTTTCTTCCCAATTGTTTCAAAATCTATTCTTTACTCTTGGGCAGATCCTTTGAATCATCTTCAGGTTTTTCTTCCTTTGACTTCTTCTTATCTTCCTCTGCACTTTTTTCTAATTTAATTTTTTGTTCTTTTCCCTTTTTTACAGCATCACAGATTACACTGGTTATAAGGTTACATGAACGTATCGCATCATCGTTTCCCGGAATAACAAAATCAATAATATCAGGATCGCAATTCGTATCAGTTATGGCCACGATAGGTATGCCCAGTTTTCTTGCTTCTCTTACGGCAATAATCTCTTTATTGGGATCAATTATATAAATTATATCAGGCGGCTTTTTCATATTTCTTATGCCGCCAATATTATAAAGAAGTTTTTCATACTCCTTTCTTATTCCTATAACTTCCTTTTTGGGTAACTTTTCAAAAATGTCCGATTTTTCCATTTCCTCAATTTCATCAATTCTTCTGGTACGCTTGCTTATAGTTTCAAAATTGGTGAGAGTACCTCCCAGCCACCTGTTTTTAACATAGGGCATTTCACATTCGGTGGCATAAGATTCTATTATGTCCTGGGTTTGTTTCTTGGTACCCACAAATAATATAATTCCTTCATCACTCACAACTTTTTTAACATATTCATGCGCTTCAATTAAAAGTCTGAGTGTTTCCTGAAGGTCAATTATATATATACCGTTTTTATCGGTATATATATATTTTTTCATCTTAGGATTCCATTTTTTAGTCTGGTGACCAAAGTGGACCCCTACCTCCAGAAGCTGCTTCATAGTTATAATACTCAAAAAATACCTCCTTATTTTTATGGTTTCCCTCCACCACTTTAACCTCTTTATACCAGTTCACCATAATGCAGAAAGTGGTGTGTGATTTCAACGTTCAAGTCTAGCATAATACATTTCTTTCATCAAATAATCAATAACAAATACTGGTAATATAAAAGTGGTAATTGTACCAAAATTATTTTATTTTATTTCTGCCCTTGGATGAAATTTTCTGTAGTCTTTTTTTAACTTTTTAATATTCAGATGCGTATATATCTGTGTGGTAGATATATTTTCATGTCCCAGAAGTTCCTGAACTTCTCTTATCCCTGCTCCTTCCTGCAGAAGATGTGTAGCAAAACTGTGCCTGATGCTGTGGGGTGTTATTTTTTTGCCTATAATTGCCTTTTTCATATACTTCTCAACTATGTATCTTATTCCCCTTGAAGACAACTTTCCTCCAAATTTATTTAAAAATAAATGGTTCTCTTTTATATAACCATCCTTCCTGGAAGAAAGTAATTTTTCCCTTACCTCTATGTACTTATCTATCCAGAAAACTGCAGCCTTGTTCAAATAAACTATTCTTTGTTTCCTGCCCTTTCCGGTAACCACGACTTCGCCATTTTTAAAATCAATATCTTTTATTCTTAAACCCTCCACCTCGCTTATCCTGGCTCCTGTGGAATAAAATACTTCAATTATTGCCCTGTCCCTGATTTCCAGGGCGTTTCCGGGCTTAAGACTATTGAATAATTTTTCCATTTCATTTATTGACATAAAGGAATAAATTCTATGGCGCTTTCGTGGAACATTTATGGCCTGGACTAGCCGGGAATTAATATAATCATTGTTCTCAAGAAATCTGAAGAAGTTAATATAAGAAGAATATTTCCTGATAATAGTCCTATTTGAGTAATTATGGCAGTCCAGAGATTTTATAAAATCTCTGAAAATGTTTAAATTTAACTGGGCGGTATGGTTAATATTATTATTTTTCAGGTAGCCAAGTAACTGTAAGATATCTTTTTTGTAGGAATTTATGGAATTTAAGGCTAAATTTTTCTCAAATTTTAAATATTTTATATATAATTCTAAGCAGTTAAATAGTTCCATGTTTACAGATAATCACTTTCAATATCCTTCATCTTCTCTTTTATAATCTCCCTTGTGTCTACAATCTCACTCCATTTAGAGACAATCTTATCTTTTTTTATTTTCAGGTGATCAAAATCATGCTCTCTTGCTTCATCAAATAGAGCCCTCACTTTGCTTATCATATCCATAATCATATATCTTATCTTGTCCGATCTGTAATCGACTTTTAAATTCTCTTTGGATATATCCCTGGTAATAGCATCAAATTCACTGCAAACATTTTTAAAAACAATATCAGCTTTTTTAGGATTGACGCTCTTCTGTGCCAGCATTTTACCTACAATCTTGTTTAAATCTCTCTTCATTATATTATCATATTGATACAATGCATTTCCCAATAGACTCTTGGGCTTCTCCACTCTCTTTTTTCTGAATAGTGCCATTATTTTTATACCTTCCTACTGAATTTAAATTAAAAAAATATATTATTATTCTATTAAAAATTTACTTCTATTACAAAACCTAAAATAATCTGCTGTATTTATTAAAACCATCCTCTTTAATTAATTGTTTTATCTCCAGCAGTGTTAGTATTCTTAATACTTCCTTTACATCCAGTTTTGTATTCTTTACTATCTCTTCCACACTTTTTGGCCTGTATCCTATAAATTCATAAATCTTAAACTCACCGGCGGTAAGTCCTTTTTGAATTTTATTGTTAACTACCCGATCATTACTGTCGCTGCCGCTATCAAATGATTTTAAAATCTGCCCTGAATACGGGGTAAACTCTTCTAATATGTCATCAACTCTCTCAACCAATTTTGCGCCGCTTTTAATTAACCAATGACAACCCCTGCTCATGGTGTTAAATATATTCCCGGGGACCGCAAATACTTCTCTATTTTGTTTTAATGCTATTTCCCCGGTTATAATTGCCCCGCTTTTTTCACCTGCTTCTATAACCACCGTACCCCTGCAGAGTCCGCTGATTATTCTGTTTCTCACCGGAAAATTAGATTTAAGGGGCGGGGTGCCGGGAATAAATTCGGTTATAATGCTTCCATTTCCCGGTATGCTCTCATATAAATATTTATTTTCAGGAGGATAAATTATATCTATGCCGCAGCCCAGCACACCAATGCTTCCTCCTTTTTCTTCCAGTGCTGCCTCATGGGCGCAGCTGTCAACTCCGATGGCCACTCCGCTTACTACTGTTATACCCCTCCTGGATAAATTTCTGCTTATATATCGCGCCGCTTCTTTCCCATAAGCTGTGCATCTCCTGCTGCCGACAACAGCTATACAGAATTTTGCCTCCTTTATTTTTTCGCCCCTGTAAAATAATAGAGGAGGAGGAGAATATATATTTCTTAATATATCTGGATAGCTGTCCTGACCAATATCAAGCAGGCCCACTCCCTTTTCTGCAATGTAATTAACTGTTTTCACATAACAGCTGCTGCCGCTGTTAAAAATATCAGGGGTTTCTTCATCTTCCTTAAATTTTAACTTTAATTTTTTGTATTTATAAAAATAATCCAGGGTTTTATTCAAATCACCATTATTTTTTCTGTATATTTCTATAAACCTTGCCGGCTTGACTACCTTACCGGCCAGTAAATATAAAATTTTTTCCCCATTTATATTTTTCATATGCAGATAATATTATCCTGATTATAACCAACCCGGTATTGGACGGCTTCAATAATATGGCTGTCCTTAATAATTTCGCTCTCCTCCAGGTCAGCTATAGTTCTGGATACTTTTAAAATACTGACCATGCCCCTGGCGGTTAGATTATATTTTTTTGATATTGTATATATTAAATCCCTTATTTTCTTGCTGCTTTTCAGCCACTGATTAATAATATTGGTCCCTATTTCGGAATTATAGTTAATATTTGCGCATTTAAACCTCTCTTTTTGTATAACCATACACTTCTTTATACGATTTCTTATATTATCCGAACTCTCACTATCTTCTGTTTTTATAAAACTACTTTCCGGCAATCTTGCCACGGTAACTCTCATATCAATTCTGTCCATTATGGGTCCGCTCATTTTCTTCCAGAATTTTTTTACTTCCCTTAAACTGCATATGCATCTTTTGCTCCCGTCACCAAAATAACCGCAATAACAGGGATTGGTAGCCACTATCAGCATAAAATTACAGGGAAAACTATAGGACATATTATTTCTGGTAATTATCACTTTTCTATTTTCCAGAGGCTGCCTTAGATCCTCAATAAGATTTTTGGGAAATTGTGAAAACTCGTCCAGGAACAATAACCCTTTATGGGCCAGGCTAATCTCACCCGGTTTAGGAATAATCCCTCCTCCTATTAGCCCCATCCTGCTTACTGTGTGATGAGGATTTCTAAATGGCCTCTGCCGTATTAAATGATTAACATATTTTTGATACAGGCTGTAAATTTTGGTAACTTCAATACACTCTTTTAATCCCAGTTCCGGCATTATGGAAACTACTCTCTGGGCCAGCATGGTCTTTCCGCTTCCGGGCGGGCCTATTAGCATTATATTGTGTCTGCCGCTTACCGCTATCTCCAGTGCCCTTTTTGCTTTAAGCTGTCCTTTTACATCCTTAAAATCCAGATCACAGCAGTTATTTTTACCCGTAACACCGGTGCTTTTATAAATAAACTTTTCTATCTGTTTATCACCGGAGAGAGCTTCTACAACCTCAAGCAGATTTTTACATGCAATAATATTAATATCCGATATAAAAGAAGCCTGATTTGCAATACTGTAGGGCACGAAAAAAAATTTTCCACCTGATGAGCGCGCTCTTTCGGCCATGGATATTAATCCTCTTACCGAATTTATGCTCCCGTCTAATGATAACTCTCCAATAAAATAGGATCCTTTAAA
>CAZHOY010000045.1:0-9340 GCA_964534695.1 uncultured Actinomycetota bacterium
AAGAATGTATGTTTTCACTTTAGGGGTAAAAAGGAACTGGAAGGAGAAATAAATAATTTGCTCAAGGAGGAGGATTTGATTTTAATAAAGGGTTCCAGGGCAAATAAAATGGAAGATATTATCAATTTAATATAGGTGGAAGATAGCATATGACTTGGATATTTTTATCGATTATAATCGGAGGTTCTTTATCGCTGCTTATAACACCTCTGTTCATAAGATTTCAAAGAAGCAAGAGAATCGGTGGGAAGATTCGTATTGATGGACCAAAAACACACTCCATAAAAACGGGAACACCGACTATGGGCGGAATAATATTTGTTCTGTCTTCTATGGCTGCATTTATAGCGGTAAGCCTGATCAAGTATTACCGTCACAATGTTTACAGTGTAGAGGGAATATTTGTCCTTTCCGTATTGTTATTATGCAGCCTGATAGGATTTGTTGATGATTATATAGCACTTAAGAAACAGAGGTCCCTTGGCCTGAGATGGTGGGTAAAACTATCGCTTCTGGCCGTAGTGTGCGTATATTTTGTATTGTACTCCAAATATATAATAAACATCGGAACTTATATAAGCATACCCTTTACGGATATAAGACTTGAGATGGGGAACTGGTATTACCTTATTGCAGTGCTGGTTATAGCCAGCACTACCAATGCGGTTAATTTGACCGATGGCCTTGATGGTCTAGCAGCCGGAGCTTCATCGATTGTTTTAGCTGTATTTTGTTTTATTGCCTTTTTTGAATGGTCCGTACCTCCGGGTGTACCTTACGGAATAGATATAGCAGTAGTAAGCGGCGGGACTCTGGCTGCATGTGCGGGGTTCTTATGGTGGAACACAGCCCCGGCTGAAATTTTTATGGGAGATACCGGGTCTCTTGGGCTGGGCGGCTTGATTGCGGCAGTTGCAATAATCTTAAAGCAGGAGATTTTATTGATTATAATTGGAGGGCTTTTTGTTATTGAAACGCTTTCAGTAATTATTCAGGTTATATGGTTTAAAATTTTTAAAAAAAGAGTATTTAAAATGGCTCCCATACACCATCATTTTGAACTTCTCGGATGGCCGGAAATAAAAGTTATTATCAGGTTCTGGATAGCTTGCGCATTATTTTCCGGAGTGGGCTTTTTTATCTATTATTTAAAATTTATAGATTAAAGAATGGTAAGAAGATTTGGTGTAGTTAAACATAAAAATATACTGGTTATCGGTTTGGGAAAAACCGGATTATCTGTGATAAAAAAGATACTTGACTTTGCCTCTTCTATAACCGGAATTGACAGCAATCCTGATTTAAATCTGAAAAGCGCATTTGGTGATTACAGGTATACTGAACGCCGTAATTTAAACATAATACTGGATAAAAATATATTAAAGGGAAAGAAAATCATAGAAAAAATAGATCTGGTTATAATCAGTCCCGGTGTGCCCGGTGATGTGCCGTTGATTAAGTTTGCAGAGGAAAATGGGATCCCTGTGTGGAGCGAACTGGAACTGGCATGGAAATTATTAGGTAGTGAGGAACAGAGAAGGACAATTGCGGTAACCGGGACCAACGGTAAAACAACAGTAGTAACTCTTATAGGTAGAATTTTCAATGATTCCGGAAATAATTGTATAGTCTGCGGGAACGTGGGTTTGCCTTTGATTGATACTGTAGATATGGAAGATGGGAACGGAAATCCACAGTATGGTTTGGCTAGGGTAATAGAAGTCAGCAGCTTTCAACTGGAGAGAATACATCAGTTCAAACCTTACATAAGTGTGATACTAAATATAACCAGTGATCATATAGACAGACATAAGTCTTTTGAAAATTACGGCAACCTGAAGATGAAATTGATTTCGAATCAGAATGCAGATGACTGGTCGGTTATCAATATGGATGACCGGTATATAAGCAAGAAACTTGAATGTATTTCTGCGGATAAAAAAATGTTGCCGGAGTTTTTAAAATTCAGCCTGAAGCCTGAGGAAGGTTCAAATCTTTTTTATGGGCATAATCATATTTACTACAGGATAAAAAAAAATAAAGGAAAAATAAATATAAAAAACACATCCATGAAGGGCGAACATAATATCTCCAATATCATGGCTTCCATTGCACCGGCGATACTGATGAATATAGATAAAAATAATATTGAAGAATCAATTAACAGTTTTAAGCCTCTGGACCACAGGATGGAATATTTAGGTTATGCAGGCAGAATAAGATGTTTTAATGATTCAAAATCGACCAATCCGGATGCTACTATGGCGGCTATAAATGATTTCGGCAAAGAGATTACCCTGATTATGGGTGGGAGGGACAAGAGTATGGATTTTTCAGGTTTAATTGACGCCCTGAATAAAAAGGTTAAGAATTTAATTTTAATAGGAGAGGCTGCACCCAGGATTTATAATCTGATAGCAAGAAGGAGACATGATTATAAGATATATAAATACGCCACGCTTGAGGCAGCGGTTGAAAAGGGATTTGAAGTGGCCGGTCCCGGAGAAGTATTAATGCTGTCCCCTGCCTGTGCCAGTATGGATATGTTTAATGATTATAAGCAGCGGGGAAAAAGGTTCAAGAGCCTTGTATTTTCAAGAAGATAATACGATATGGAAAAGAGAAGTAATTATAAAAAATATAACATTTTAAAAATTGATATAGAATACTATTCTCTATTTATTTTAACTTTAATACTATCAATAATCGGACTGATAATGATATCAAGTTCTTCTGTTTCCATAGGAGAGAGATATTTTAGTGATCCTTACTGGTTCATCAGGAGGCAGATAATATGGTGGGTTATATCTTTTATAGCTTTTTTTATAGCCTCAAGAATAAACTACCACCATTACCAGAGATTTTCTAATTATATTATGATTGTAGCAATCGGGCTGCTGGCTCTGGTTCTAATCCCTGGTTTTGGAATCGAAGTCAGCGGGTTTAGAAGGTCGCTAAACTTATGGTTTTTCAGTATCCAGCCTTCTGAGTTTGTAAAAATAGCCCTGATCATTTTTTTTTGTGACAGGCTTAACCGAAAATATAAGTTCGATAAACGAATCAGAAGTATAATTTTTCCTTCATTTTTTGTTTTGTGCATAGTTGCCATTTTAATATTCCTGGAGCCTGATCTAAGTTCTATGATTGTCATCGGATTAATTATATTCATAATTTTGTTTGTAGGTGAAGTAAGATTGAAGCATTTGTTTGGTCTGGGGCTTATGGGAGCTGCAGTAACCATTGGCTATATGTTCTTAGAAAATTATAGAAGAGAGAGGATCTTTGCTTTTATTGAAAGAATTGTTGCCTTGATTAATGGCAGCGAAGAAATTGGAGAGATAAACTTTCAAATATCGCAATCATTAATCGCTCTGGGTTCGGGGAATATAATAGGAGTAGGATTAGGTAATAGTGTCCAGAAATATTCTTATCTTCCGGAAGCGCATACCGATTTCATATTTGCTATTATCGGCGAAGAGCTGGGTCTAGTGGGTACCATATTTACAGTAATTTTATTCATTCTTTTCATGTTTTTTGGAATAAGAATTTGTATAAAAACTAAAGAGTATTTTGGCAGAATTATGGCAGTGGGTCTTATAAGTATTATAGTAATTCCGGCAATAATTAATATTTCTGTGGTTATAGGGCTGGCTCCAGTTACCGGTTTGACGCTGCCCTTTATTAGTTACGGGGGCTCATCACTGCTGGTTAGTATGATGAGTGTGGGTATACTGTTGAATATATCCAGAAATAATAAGAAATCTAAAGAAGTTGAGGCAGACCTGGATAATTAAATTAAAGTGGCTGATTTTTTATTTTATTTTAAGCAGGTATGGTTTGAAGGAAAAAAAATTTTTAATATGCAGCGGAGGAACCGGCGGGCATCTGTACCCGGCTCTGGCAATAGTGGAATACATAAAGCATAATTATCCTCTATGCAAGATTCTTTTTATTGGAACCGAGAGGGGATTAGAAAAAAAGCTAATATCAAAACATGGAATAAATTACAGAACAATAAAGTCATATGGATTGGTTCCGGGCAGTAACGTTTTTGGAAAAATTTTAAATGCAGTTAGATTCTTCTGTTTTTTAGTGGTAGGTCTTTTACAGTCAATTAATATAGTACTGAGGTTTAAACCTGATATAATGCTTGGTATGGGTAGTTATATCTGTGCCCCGGTCCTTTTAGCCGGTGTTTTAACAGGTAAAAAAATAGTCTTGCACGAACAGAATTACATACCGGGAAGACTGAACAGTCTTTTTTCAAAATTTGCACGGCAAATCTTTATTAGTTTTAGAGATACAAAAAAGTATTTAAAAGTAAAAAAAGACAAAGTAATATTTACCGGGAATCCATTAAGAGAGCAGGTAAGAAAATTCAGGGAAATCAAACCGGATTTTAAAAGATGGGGTCTGGAAGAAGGGAGATTTACCATAGTTGCCTTTGGCGGCAGCCTGGGAGCTGAAAAAATAAATAATACCATTCTTAATCTATATGATTATTTTAAACATAACAGCGAAGTTCAGATTTTGCTTATTTGCGGCAGCCGTTTCTATGATCAATTGATAAAGAGAAGGAAGAATGCTGCCGGGAGCGAACATAAACTGATTCTGGAAATTTTTCCATATATAGAAGATATGCATGAGATATACAGGATATCAGATATTATAATTTCAAGGGCAGGAGCAAATACCATATCCGAGATAGTCTGGGCCAATATACCTTCCATACTTATACCTTACCCTCATGCAATTGCCAATCATCAGTTTTATAATGCGGAATTTTTAACCAGGAAGGGTAAAGCTATACTTATTGAAGACAGTAAACTGGATGAAAAAAATATATTCGGGATAATAAAATTGCTTATGGAAAACGGAAGAAAAAGATACCGGGAAATGAAAAAAGTTAAAATTAAAGATGCCGGAATCAATAGTGCAAAGGTAATTGTTTCAAAGCTGATGGAGGACCGGATTGAAAAACGTTAATAGTATTTTTAAAAAAGCCGGAAGTTGTTTTTTAATCGGAATAGGCGGAGCGGGAATGAGTGCTATAGCCCTGGTGCTTCATGGTATGGGATTTTTAGTTTCAGGTTCCGATATAAAGGAGTCTCGCTACACCAGCGCTTTAAGAAACGAAGGTATAAACATATTCATCGGCCATAACAGGGCAAATATCAGGGGAGCAGATGTGATTATATATTCAACAGCAATACCTGATAATAATTTGGAAATGGAAGCTGCCAGAAAGAAAAAACTTCCTGTACTCAGCCGTTCCGATGTACTGGCGTGGATTTTGAATAACAGAAAAGGAATAGCTGTTTCGGGAACTCATGGAAAAACTACTACTACCTCCATGATTTCTTTGATTTTTAGAGGGCTGGGACTCGATCCTATTATAATGGTAGGAGGAGAACTGAATGAGCTGGGATCGAATGCCAGATATGGAAAAGGAGATTATGTGGTAGCCGAAGCTTGTGAAAGTGACGGCTCCTTTCTGAAATATAAGCCGCTGGTAAGTATTGTCACCAATATTGAGGAGGATCATTTTGACTTCTATAAAAATATTAAAGAGATAAAACAAAGCTTTATAAAATTCATTGGCAATACAAAGCCGGGAGGGCTGGTAATACTGAATGGTGATGAAACATATCTTCATAATTTACTGGGGCCCGGCAGCAGGCGGGTTATATTTTACGGGATAAGTAGGACAAATCATATTTATGCCGAGAATATAAAATTTTCTAATTTTACTTCATCATATACTCTGGTTGTAAGCAAGAGGAAAAAACTCCAGAAAATAAAAGTCAAATTAAATGTCCCCGGCGTTCACAATATTAAAAACAGCCTGGCTTCTTTTGCGGTATGTTACGGCATGAATCTTGACCTGCAAAGAACTGCTGATATATTAAAATTTTTTACCGGGGTTAAAAGAAGATTTGAGAAAAGAGGGGAAAAAAAAGGTGCTATAATTTTCGATGATTATGCCCATCATCCTTCTGAAGTGAAGGCAACCTTAGAAGCTGCAGCAGGGAAAAAGAATAAAAGGATAATAACGGTCTTTCAGCCGCATAGATATTCAAGACTAGCAAATTTTAAAAATAAATTTAATGATTGCTTTAATAAAAGCGAAATGCTGATTATTACTGATGTTTACGGATCGGGTGAGCAGCCGATACCGGGCATCACCGGTAAAATTTTAGTGGATAATTTAATAGATAGCGGATTCAGAAATAAAATAATTTATATCCCCAAACTGCAGGACATAACCGAATATCTTGAACTTAATATGAGACAGAATGATATGATCTTGTTAATGGGAGCCGGTGATATTACCAGAGTTACCGATGAGATATTAAAATCCTAAAAAAGAAATTCAGGACTGGTCTATGAAAAGGGAACAGATAGACAGAAAAAAAATCAGGAGCGTAATTGAAAATGTGGGAATTGATAATACTATATTTGACATCAGTACGGCTGAGCTGACCTCTATAAAAACCGGTGGAAGGGCGCTGTGTTGCCTGGTGGCACATAAATTAGAGGATTTAAAAAGGATAATTGAAACCTGCATTAAAAATGGAATTAAATTTATGGTGATTGGATATGGAACCAATATCCTGTTCAGTGATGAATATATTGACCTGGTACTGATAAGACTGGGAAGGGATTTTAATTATGTGAATTTTACAGGCAAAGATGAAATTACGGCTGGTTCTGCCTGTAATCTTTTAAAATTCGTTGTTTCAGCTGCAGTTGAAGGATATGACTTTTCTGAGCTTTCCGGTATACCGGGAACCATAGGCGGAAGTATTGTAGGTAATAGCGGTAATAAAAATAAGGGTATCTGCAGCTTTATAGAAAAAGTAAGTTATATATCAAATGAAGGCGGAGCTGTAAAAGAAGAGACCGGAATTTTAAAGGAAAATAATTTTAATTACAGGTACTTTCATATTCCTAAACTAGTCGCTCTGACCGGAGCCGTACTGAAAACCCGAAGGACTGAAAAGGATAATATATTAAAGAAGATCAGAAGCAGGATAAAGAATAAGAAGTTAACCCAGCCGGTCAATTCCAGGAGTTCAGGCTGTTTTTTTAAAAATATCGGGAACGGCAATAAATCTGCCGGAGAGTTGATAGAGGAATGCGGATTAAAAGGTTTTATTTACGGCGGTGCCCGTATTTCCACCAAACATGCTAATTTTATTGAAAATTATGATAATGCCAGTTCGGAGGATGTATTTGTTCTCTCAAAAATAATAAAGGGTATGGTTATGGATAAATTCAGAATAGATTTAAAGTATGAGGTAAGGGTAGTAGGATTTTAAGATGTCGGATATATTAAAAACATTTAAAAATCTTCAGGTAAGAAAGAAAAAAAAGTTACTTAAAATCGGGGTAATTGCAGGAGGTATTTCATCTGAAAGAGAGATATCTCTTATAACCGGTAAGAATATCAACCAGTCCCTGCTCAGGTCAGGTTATAATACTGTATATATCGATTTTAAAAATAATTTCTACAGTAAGTTAAAAAAAATAAATTTAGCTTTTCCGGCACTTCATGGAAGATACGGTGAAGACGGCACTATTCAGGGACTACTGGAATTGATGAAAATTCCTTATACCGGTTCGGGTGTGCTGTCAAGTGCCGTTGCCATCAATAAGGTATTATCAAAGAAAATTCTGGAACATGAGAATATCCTTACCCCCAGATATATTGAACTGGATTTTAACGGTAGTTCCGATTTTAAAGATTTAAATCCACTTATAAACAAAAAATTTGCCTACCCTGTAATCGTAAAACCCAATAGGGAAGGTTCAACCATAGGTGTAAGTATTGTAAAAAATGAAGGGTCGCTGGAGAGCGCTATTAGAGATGCATTAAAGTATGATAGTAAAATTTTAATTGAAGAATATATAAACGGAAGGGAACTAACAGTAAGTATTCTCGGCCGCGAACCTATTGCCCTTCCCATTGTGGAAATAAAGCCAAAAAGAGGATTTTACGATTATAAATCGAAATATACTAAAGATATGACCGAGTATACAGTCCCTGCGGAGCTTGATAAAAAGGTATCAGAGAATGTTTCGGAAACAGCGGTGAGATTCCATAAAGTACTGGAATGCAGCGGTATATCAAGAGTAGATTTTATACTGGATAGCGGTAATAATGCTTATACTATGGAATTGAATACCATGCCCGGTATGACCACTACCAGCCTGGTTCCCAAAGCAGCTAAAGCCGCAGGAATTGATTTCGACCTGCTGGTGGAAATAATATTGGATTCAGCGAGCTTAAAAGCATAATTTCAAATGGCAAGAATAAAAAAGACGAAGAATATTATCCTGACCAGGAAAAGAAAAGTTTTTGGAAGGAGGTTGTGGAACTTTTTCAAATTTGTATTGATTTCCGTATTTTTTATTGGAGCGATTTGGAGTTTAAATTATTTTTATAACAGCGAGTATTTTAAAGTTAAAGATATAGATATACAAGATAACAAGCATTATACAGATGAAGAAATAATAAGTTTGGTACCGAAAGTGGCTGGTGCCAATATATTTGATATAAACAAGAAAAGAATCGAGGAAACCATATCAGTGGAACTGGACTGGGTTAAGGAAGCAGAACTGAGTAAAATCTTTCCCGATAAAGTTGTAATAAGATTAATAGAAAGAAAGCCCGATTTTAAAATCGTCTGCAGGAACGAATATTTCCTGGTGGATAGCGAAGGAGTAGTACTTGCTAGGATAGAAGAGCGAAATTTAGACAGTTATGTAGATTTAATTCTGGTAAAAAACGTTGTGGATCATGGTGCGAATGTGGGGGAAAAAATTGCCAAAAAAAATGCACTGAGCTGTGCAGATATTTATAGAACTATGGATAGTCAAATAAAAAGTATTATCAAAGAGGCAAGAATTGAAAATAATGTACCAGGGGATATAGTTTTTGAAACATATAACGGTGAAGAAATAATTTTTGGCAGCGGAGACGATGTAGTAAAAAAAATTGAAATACTAAAACAGTTGTTAAAAGAAGATACGGATTATACTATAATAGATTTAAGAAGCACGGAGAACCCGGTAGTAAAATAAAAATGTTGGAGGTCTGATTGTCACCTAAGGATGAATGCCTTATAGGTATTGATATAGGTACTACTAAAGTGATCACTTTAATCGGAAAGATTGAAAGAAATAATATACTAAGTATAAAAGGTTATGGAATTTCAGGCTGCAGGGGAATGAAGAAGGGCCTGGTAGTGGATATTAATGAAGCCACTAAATCCATACTTAAATCAGTAGAGATTGCTGAAAAATCTACCAAGATGTTTGTAGAGAATGCCTATAT
>CAZHOY010000046.1:0-9065 GCA_964534695.1 uncultured Actinomycetota bacterium
GCGGAAGGACCATAGGCGCAGGCAGTGTTACCAAGATATTGGAGTAGGGAATAAGATAAAAAGATAAAAAAGGGAGAAATGCTATGGCAACAGCTAAGTTAAGCCAGAAAATTAGAATTAAACTAAAAGCTTACGATCATGAAGTTATAGATCGTTCAGCAAAAAGAATAGTGGAAACTGTCGAAAATTCAGGTGCAAAAGTTTCTGGCCCGATCCCACTGCCAAATAAAAAGAATGTATATTGTGTAATAAGATCCCCTCATGTAAATAAGGATTCCAGGGAACATTTTGAGATAAGAACTCATAAGAGACTTATAGATATTATTGATCCCACACCAAAAACAGTAGACTTGCTGATGAGACTTAGCCTGCCGGCAGGTGTGGGCATAGAAATAAAGTCTTAATGTGGGTATTTTTTAGGAAAGTGATACAAAGATGGTAGATGCAATATATGGAAAAAAGATTGGATGCACACAGGTTTTTAATAAAATTGGCGATGCATTATATGTTACAGCTATTGAAGCCGAGCCATGTGTAGTGGTTCAGGTTAAAGATAATGAAAAAAATGGTTATAATGCCCTGAAGGTTGGTTTTGGAAAGGTTAATGAAAAGAGGGCAACCAGACCGTATAAGGGCGAATTTACAAAAAATAAAGTGGATCTAAGGAAATATTTAAAGGAGATTAAAGTAGACAAATTTGAAAAGGAATACAAACCCGGCGATAGTATTGATATAAAAATTTTTAAGGTGGGAGATAAAGTAAAAATAACCGGAAACAGCAAAGGCAAAGGTTTTGCCGGAGTAATAAAAAGACACAACTTCCATAGGGGAAAGATGTCCCATGGTTCTCATTCTCACAGAATACCGGGTTCAGTAGGTATGTGTGCCACTCCTTCAAGGATACTAAAAGGAAAGAAAATGCCAGGGAGAATGGGAAATAGGAAAGTTACAGTTCCCGGATCCGAGATAGTCGATATTATTGAGGACCAGAATCTGATCCTGGTTAAGGGAAGTGTTCCGGGTGCGAACGGCAGCCTGGTTTTTTTAAAAAAGGTTTAGCAATTAAAGGTTTTCAGGGAGAATATAATGGCCAGTTTGAACGTTGTAGGCGTAGACGGTAAAGAGACAGGAAAAATAAATATATCTAATGAGATACTGGGTAAAAAGGTCAATTCAGAGGTTCTATATCAGGAGGTAAGGAGGTATCTTGCTTCTATAAGATCCGGGACACACAAAACCAAGGGTAGGAGTGAAGTGAGCGGCGGGGGCAAAAAACCCTGGAGACAGAAAGGTACCGGTAATGCCAGAGCAGGATCCAACCGGTCTCCAATATGGAGGGGCGGCGGAATAACTTTTGGGCCCAAGCCAAGGGATTACAGTTTTAAGTTAAATAAGAAAGTGATGAAGCAATCAAAGCTGATAGCATTCTCGGAAAAATTTAAAAATAAAAAAATTTTTGTAATTGATGAAATGGAATTTAAGAAACCGGATACCAAAAAAGCGGCAGGAATAATAAAGAAATTTAATCTGACCGGTGAAAAAGTACTTATGGTTCTTGAGAATTTAAATACCGATGAGACCAAGTCCTTTAGAAATATAAGGAGTGTTGTGGTAGAAAGTGCAAAGGGATTAAATGCTTATTTAATCCTGTCAGCAGATTATTTATTATTTACCAAAAAATCACTGAATACTTTTATGGAGAGGATAAGTAATGGAAGATCCTAGAGATATAATTCTTTCGCCGGTTGTATCTGAAAAAAGTTATGCTGCAGTCAAGGATAAGAGATATTCTTTTTTTGTTGATATCAGAGCAAAGAAAAGTGAAATAAAAAGAGCAATTGAGGAGATATTTAAGGTTAAGGTTTTAAAAATAAGTACTATAAATATTAAATCCAAGCCCAAAAGATTGGGAAGGTCAAAAGGAACCAGCTCCCGTAAAAAAAGAGCAGTGGTTACTTTAGGGAAAAAGGATAAGGTCGATTTTTTTGAATCGGTCTGATTTAATTTGGAGGTATAGCGTTGGTTGTTAAAAAATACAAGCCCACAACTCCGGGAAGAAGATTTGCTACGGTTGCTGATTTTTCAGTTTTAACCAAAAAAAGGCCTGAAAAGTCGCTGACCAGATCTTTAAAAAATAATGCCGGCAGAAATAGTGCTGGAAGAATTACCAGGAGACATAGCGGTGGGGGTCATAAAAGATTATACAGGGTTATTGATTTTAAAAGGCTGAAGGATAATGTTTCGGCAAAAGTTACTGCAATTGAGTATGATCCCAATAGAAGTGCCAGAATAGCCCTGCTGAAATATGAGGATGGTGCAAAAAGTTATATAGTTGCCCCTCTTAAATTAAAGGTGGGAGATACTGTAATGTCGGGAGAGAAGGTTGATATTAAAGTGGGCAATGCTCTTCCTCTAAAAAATATACCGGTTGGAACTATAATTCACAATATAGAAATTAAACAGGGCAAAGGTGCGGAATTAGCTAGATCAGCAGGCGGATATGCTCAACTTTTAGCCAAAGAAGGCAGATATGCCAATATAAAGCTTCCTTCAAGCGAAGTAAGGCTGATAGATTTAAACTGCAGAGCCTGTATAGGACAGATTGGCAATACAACCCATGAAATAATTCGGCTGGGAAAAGCAGGAAGGAAAAGATGGTTAAGGATAAGGCCGACGGTTAGAGGAACAGCCATGAATCCCGTTGATCATCCTCATGGCGGCGGGGAAGGAAAAAATAAAAGTGCTGGAAGAAATCCTGTCACTCCGTGGGGTAAACCTACACTGGGCTATAGGACCAGAAAGAAAAATAACAGAACTGATAAATATATAGTCAGAAGAAGAAATAAATAATTAATTAAGTATTAATCTCTGGAGGAGGAACGGAATGTCAAGGTCTTTAAAAAAGGGACCTTTTATTGAAGAAAAACTGTTAAAAAGAATAAATGTGTTAAATGAATCAGGGGAGAAAAAAATTATAAAGACCTGGTCCAGAAGTTCAACTATTTTCCCGGAAATGGTGGGACACACCATAGCGGTTTATGATGGGAGAAGGCACGTGCCCATTTTTATATCAGAAGCTATGGTTGGACATAAGCTGGGAGAGTTTGCACCAACCAGATCGATAAGGCCCCATGTTTATAAGGGAAAGAGTGAAAAAGTTACTACGGTTAATAAATAGAAATGATTCAGTAGTCAGGGAGGGGAGTTAGAGTTTTGGAGGCCAAAGCTGTTGAAAAGTATATAAGAATGTCGCCAAGGAAAATAAAATATGTTGCAGATTCTATAAAATCAAAATCTATAGAAGATGCGGTAGAAGTATTATCTTTAATGCCCAAGAGAGCAGCGGCTGTAGTGAGGAAAGCTATACAGAGTGCCGTAGCCAATGCTACTGAAAATAATGATATGAAAGAAGAAGATTTATTTATTTCTAAAATACTGGTAAACGAAGGGCCAACTTTAAAGAGATTTAGACCGAGAGCCAGGGGAAGGGCTACCAGAATAAGAAAGAGAACTTCCCATCTGTCAGTTTGTGTATCTAACGGTAAAGAAGAGGAGGCTTAGTAGATAATGGGGCAAAAGGTTAATCCTAATGGGCTCAGGATTGGAATTAACAAGGGATGGCAATCCAGATGGTTTGCTTCAAAAGACTATGCCAGATTTCTTAAGGAAGACATTGTTATAAGGAATATAATAGAAGAACAGCTGGGAAATGCGGGAGTCTCAAAAATTGAGATTGAAAGAACGGAAGAAGAAGTAAAGGTTGATGTACATACTTCAAAGCCGGGTATTGTTATAGGTAGAAGGGGATCAACCATTAATGATATAAGGGATCTTATAGAGAAAAAAACCAGCAGAATAATACAGTTAAATATAATAGAAATAAAAAAACCAGAGCTGATTGCAAAACTGGTGGCGGAAAGTATTGCATCACAACTGCTGGGAAGAGTTAGTTTTAGAAGAGCTATGAAAAAAGCTGTTTCATTATGTATTAAAGCAGGAGTAAAAGGTATAAA
The DNA here is from genome assembly GCA_964534695.1 of uncultured Actinomycetota bacterium. Taxonomy (GTDB): domain Bacteria; phylum Actinomycetota; class Humimicrobiia; order Humimicrobiales; family Humimicrobiaceae; genus CAZBSE01. The sequence continues at coordinate 4,014 of CAZHOY010000046.1, forward strand.
AGTACAATGTGCCGGTAGATTAGGCGGGGCTGAGATGGCCAGGACTGAGTGGTATCGTGAAGGCAGGGTTCCGCTGCATACTCTTAGAGCAGATATTGATTATGGATTTGCAGAAGCAAACACGACCTTTGGGAAAATCGGGGTTAAGGTCTGGATATACATGGGAGATATAATATTAGATAAGGAAGAAATAGAAAAAACAGATAAGGCCGGGCCCAGCGGAAAGAGGCGGAATAAAAAGAAAAAGGAAGAAAAAATTTCGAATTAGGAGAAATTCATGGCAGCAATGTTAATGCCCAAACGGGTAAAGTACAGAAAAGTGCAGAGAGGAAAAATGAAAGGTACGGCTAAAGGAGGCACCAAACTTTCTTTTGGAGAGTATGGGTTGCAGGCATTGGAATCTGGTTGGCTGACCAGCAAGCAGATAGAAGCTGCAAGAATAGCTCTCACCAGATATATAAAAAGAGGAGGAAAAGTGTGGATAAATGTTTTTCCCCATAAGCCTGTAACAAAAAAACCGGCCGAAACCCGTATGGGAGGGGGAAAAGGTGCACCGGAAAATTGGGTGGCTGTAGTCAAGCCCGGAAAAATCTTATTTGAAATCTCCGGTGTCAGTGCCGAGGTAGCAAAGGAAGCAATAAGATTGGCTTCCAATAAATTATCTATTAAAGCTAAATTTGTTTATGAAGAGCTATAAGCAAACGGATGGAAAATGAAAATAAAAGAAATAAAAGAACAAACCAGGGAAGAATTAGAAGCAAAACTGGCAGAAGTAAAGAAGAGCCTTTTTAATTTAAAGTTTCAAAAAGCTACGGGGCAACTGGAAAATTCTTTAAGACTGCGAAATTTGAGGAAGGATATTGCCAGAATAAAAACTTTGCTCAGGGAAAAAGAACTCAGTATAAAAACTGATAAAGAAAATGAGAAAAAAGTTAGTAGGAAATAAGGGGGTTTTTTGGAAAGAGAAAAAGTAAAAATAAGAGTAGGGAAAGTAGTCAGCGACAAGATGGGTAAAACTATTGTAGTTGCTGTAGAATCTCATTACAGGCACCCTTTATATAAAAAAATCTTAAGAAAAATAAGGAGATTTAAGGTACATGATCCCGAACAGAGCGGTAAAATAGGTGATGTAGTAAAAATTTCGGAAACAAGGCCTCTTAGCAAAACCAAGAGATGGAGATTGGTTGAGGTAATCAGGAAAGCGGAGTAGAGAAAGATATAAAAATGATTCAAGCGGAGAGCAAAGTAAAAGTAGCAGATAATACCGGTGCCAGGGAGATTAAATGCATTAAGGTTCTAGGCGGTTCAAGGAAGAGATATGCTCGCATTGGGGATATTTTTGTTGCTGCGGTAAAAGACGCAAATCCTGGAGGATTAGTCAAAAAAAGTGATGTGGTAAAAGCGGTGCTGGTAAGGTCAAAAAAAACATTCAGAAGACCTGATGGTTCTTATATAAGATTTGATGATAATGCGGCGGTTATTATTGATACGCAGAATAACCCAAGAGGGACCAGAATATTTGGTCCGGTGGCCAGAGAGCTTAGAGATAAAAATTTTATGAAGATTATTTCACTTTCGCCGGAAGTGGTTTAGTGCCTGTATCAGGAGCATAGGGAATGTTAAAAATAAAAAAGAATGATAAGGTTAGAATAATAAAAGGAAAAGACAGAGGAAAATTGGGAAAGGTGCTCAGGATAGAACCTGGTAAGGATAGGTTATATATTGAGGGCACCAATATTGTAAAGAAACACACCAGGCAGAAGGATCAGGGTAAACCCGGTGGTATTATTAAAAAAGAAGGACCTATTAAAATTTCAAATGTTAAGCTGATATGTCCTAATTGCGGTAAACCGGTAAGAGTAGGATTTGAAGTTAAAGAATCAGGTGAAAAAGTCAGGATATGCAGAAGATGCAGTCAGCAGATTTAAGGAGTAGATATTAAGAGTGGTAACAATGATGCCCAGATTAAAAGAAAAATATAAAAAAGATATAATTCTCAAATTGTTAAAAGAGCACAAATTTAAAAATATAATGGAAGTACCAAGAATAGAAAAGATCATTGTAAATATGGGAGTGGGCCTGGCAACTCAAAATATAAAAGAGCTAGAATCTGCCAGCCAGGATCTGGCTGTAATAACGGGCCAAAAACCAATTGTAACCAAAGCTAAAAAGTCAATTGCAGGATTTAAAGTAAGAGAGGGTAACCCTATAGGGTGCATGGTTACCTTAAGGGGAAACAGGATGTATGAATTTCTGGATAGACTGCTTAACATAGCAATTCCAAGAATCAGAGATTTCAGAGGTTTATCCAAAAAGAGCTTTGATGGTTATGGGAATTATACCATAGGCGTAAAAGAACAATTGATTTTTCCAGAAGTGGAATATGATAACATTTTAAATGTAAAAGGGATGAATATTACTATTACTACCAATGCAAAGAGCGACGATGAAGCAATGCTTTTATTGGAGGAGTTTGGGTTCCCCTTTAAGAAATAATGAAACCCGGCAAAGAAAAGGAGATATTTATTGGCAAAGAAAGGACTTGTAGAAAAACAAAAAAGAGAGCCTAAATACAAAACAAGAAGTTATAATAGATGTTTCAGATGTGGAAGAAGCAGAAGTTATTTTAGAAAGTTTGGGTTGTGTAGGATTTGTCTTAGAGAGATGGCTCATGAGGGAAAAATTCCTGGACTTACCAAGTCCAGTTGGTAAAAGGAGGATTTATGTCGGCAGTTACTGATCCTATTTCAGATATGCTAACCAGAATAAGGAATGGATACATTGCTAAAATGGATTGTGTTAATATACCCTACTCAAAGTTAAAGGCAGAAATAGCCAGAATATTGGGTGAGGAAGGTTACATAAGAAATTATGAAATACACAAGGATGAAAATACCAGTGGCATAATAAAAATATACTTAAAATATAATAAAAATAAGAGCAGCACCATAAGCGGTCTTAAAAGGGTAAGCAAACCGGGGCTGAGGGTTTATGTACAAAAGGATAAGATCCCCCGGGTCCTTGGCGGTCTGGGAACAGTTATATTGTCCACGTCAAAGGGTGTATTTACGGGTAAAGGTGCTAAAAAATTAGGAATTGGCGGGGAATTTTTATGTTCCGTATGGTAGAACAGATTGATTGGAAAGGTGAGTTTTAAGTGTCCAGAATAGGGAAAAAACCTATTAATATACCGGAAGGAGTAGAAGTCAGAATAGATAAGGATAGTATCAATGTAAAAGGAAAGCTGGGAGAACTTTCCCAGAAATTTGATAAGGCTTCTATTAAATTAAGAATGGAAAACAACATATTAACTGTTATTCCGGTTTCAAACAGTAAGGAGAATAGAGCCAAGCACGGTCTCTATAGAAGTCTGTTCAGTAATATGGTTACAGGTGTAAGCAGCGGTTTTAGTAAGACTTTAAAAATAGTCGGTGTAGGCTATAGAGTCAGTAAAAAAGGAGACGATTTAGAGATATTGGTAGGATACTCTAATCCGGTTGTAGTCAGTCCTGCTGAGGGTATATCTTTTGAGGTACCTGATAATACTACCATTATAGCCAGGGGAGCAGACAAAAAGGTGGTCGGAGATATAGCTGCCAAGATTAGAAGCTTAAAAGAACCGGAGCCTTATAAGGGCAAGGGCATAAAATACGAGAATGAGATTATAAGAAGGAAAGTGGGTAAAGCAGCTATTACTACCACGACCGGTACTTAATGTTTACAGGAGAATTTATGAAGAATAAATTTGAAAAAAAGGATAGAAGCATAAAGAGAAAAATAAGAAGCAGGTACAAGATTGAGAGAAACAGCAGCCGTTTGAGACTTGCTGTTTACAGGAGCAATAAACATATTTATGGTCAAATAGTAGATGATGGTGCCGCTAAGATATTAGTCGGTATTTCTAGCAAAAATATTAAAAGCAAAGATGAAGTCAAGGGTAAAATAGATATAAGTTTCAAAACCGGAGAAGCTCTGGCCGAAAGAGCAAAAAGTAAGAAAATAGAAGAAGTAGTTTTTGATAGAAGCGGTTATAAATATCACGGCAGAGTGAAGGCTTTGGCTGAAGGTGCAAGAAAAGGCGGATTGAAATTTTAACCCTGTTTAAGGAGGATGTTTGGTGGCTGATATTTCCAAGGACATAGAATTAAGTGAAAAAGTTATAAAAATAAATAGAGTAGCGAAAGTGGTCAAGGGTGGAAGAAGGTTTAGTTTCAGCGCACTGGTTGCGGTTGGCAATATGAATGGTAACGTTGGTATTGGTTTTGGTAAAGCCAATGAAGTTTCAACTGCAATCCAGAAAGGTATCAATAATGCAAAGAAAAATATGTTTAAAGTACCGCTTATTGACGGGACAATACCCTATACAGTTGACGGCCGGTTCGGGGCGGGCCATGTATTTATGAAACCAGCCTCACATGGAAAAGGAGTAATTGCAGGCGGCCCTGTAAGGATAATAATGGAGCTTGCGGGTGTTAAGGACATTCTTACAAAATCATTGGGAAGCGCCAATGCTTTAAATATAGTTAATGCTACGGTTAGCGGCCTTAAAATGCTTAAAACACCGGAACAGGTTTCCAATATGCGGGGCATAGAATCAAAAACGAAATAAAAATTGGATGCTCAGGTAATATTGGAGGAAGGAAATAATGAAACTTAGCGATTTGAAAGCTCCTAAGTCTATAAAAAAAAGAAAAAGAGTAGGGAGAGGAAATGGTTCTGGCCATGGGACCACCAGCGGAAGAGGCAGCAAAGGACAGCTGGCCCGTTCGGGCGGCAAGACCAGAATAGGATTTGAAGGTGGCCAGATGCCGCTTCAGAGGAGATTGCCGCATCTTAGAGGTTTTAAAAATACAAGGAAAAAAATAAATAATATAATAAATATATGGCAATTAGAAAAGTTTGAAGATGATAGTGTCATCGACTATGAATTTTTAGAAAAAAATGGCCTGATCGTAAAAAAATCAAATCCGGTAAAAATATTGGGCAACGGCAAATTAACAAAGAAAATAACTGTTAAAGCCAGTTATTTCAGCACAAGCGCCAAGGCCAAAA